>PXQH01000037.1 GCA_003022125.1 Cyanobacteria bacterium QS_8_64_29
CCCCTGCGATTGAGGGCTGACCCGCACTGGCTCGGCTAACGACGGTTAGCTGACGCTGCTGCCCCCTCCCATTCCCGGGAGGGGGCAATTGTTAGAATCGGTGCCGCAGGCGGGGAAAACGGTCGTGGTTGCAGCCCCAGCTTGGGCCGTACGGCCAACGGCAGACGGCTCGCTAACGTTTTATTCCCAGCGCTTTGGCGAGGCTTTCCACGCCCGCGAGGGGGCTTGGCAGGAAGCCTGGGAAAAATTCGTATGGCCCTGCCGGCTTAAAGAGCGTGCCCGCGCGCGATTGCGGCTGCGGTTGCTGGATGTCTGCTACGGCCTGGGGCACAACACGGCTGCCGCCCTCAGCGCCATTTGGCAGGCCCATCCGGACTGCCAGGTCGAGTGGGTGGGGCTGGAGCTCGAGCCGGCGGTTGCCCGGCAAGCCACTGCCACAGGCGCGATCACGGCACCCACGCCCGTTCCCGAGCTGCTAGCTGCCCTGGCGCGCGATCACCAGCTGCAAACACCGCACTTTCGCGGTCAGCTGCGCCCGGGCGATGCCCGGCGGCGGCTCCCCAGTAACTGGCAGGCAGATGCCATCCTGCTAGATCCGTTCTCGCCGCCCCGCTGCCCCTCGCTCTGGACCGTGGAGTTTCTCAGCGCGCTCGCACGCTGCCTGGCGCCTGACGGTTGGTTGGCAACCTACTCGCGCGCAGCTGCCATTCGGAGCGCGCTCCAGCAGGCCGGGCTGTACGTGGGCGCAACGCCCGGGCGCGATCGCCGCTCAGTGGGGACCCTCGCCAACTGGCGCGGCTGCCAGCTGCCGGCCCTGCCTCCCCAAGAGTGGGAGCACCTGCAGACGCGCGCCGCCGTCCCCTACCGCGATCCTTAGCTGCAAGACACCGACGAGAGCATCCGGTGGCGCCGCCGGCAGGCCCAACAAGCCAGTCCCCTCGAGACCACCTCGCAGTGGAAAAAGCGTTGGCAGCGCGCCACCCGTTGACGGTCGGGGGGGCAGGCGCTATGGTTCGGGGCGTTGCGCACCCTGGCTGAATGTTGCTCGATATCGGATCGCAGGTCGTCGCCCTATCATTGCACCAGGCCATTGCCTGGAGCGAGCCAGCGCTGGCAGCCCCCCGGCCCGTGCCGGCCGTCGAACGCTCGGCTGCAGCACCGCTGGCTGCACCAACCCAGGCGCCGCTCGCCCAGTCAGTCTCTGAGGGGAATGGCAATGGCGGCGAGAGCGGCTCGTCCATCGCCCGCTTTTTTGAGTCCCTGCTAGAGGCCGTGCAGCAATTTTGGCAGTCGCTTGTGGGCGGGAGCACCGAAGAACCCGAGGCGAGTTCTCCCCAAGCCGCCAGCGAAAAGGCCCCGACGCGCGAAGCCGGGACCGAGCCACCCCCCCAGGCGAGCGCATCCCAACCCCAGGCAGCGCCCGAGGAAGTTCCCGACCCCCAACGCCCGGCAGCGGCGAGCGCGCCCCCGAGCCGCGAACGGCCCACCCAACAGTTCGATATCGATCTGAGCTTCAGCTCGCCGGTGATCGAGCGCTACGTTGCCCAGAGCGAGCCGTTTGAGGGCGATGCCGAGCGGTTCGTGCTGGAGCGCTCCATCAGCCCCGATGCCGCCAGCCTCAACCTGGCAGCGGTGGAAGCGCTGTCGCGGCAGCCGCAGCTCGATCCCGACAGCTTCCAGCCCGATGTGGGCGTTCGCTTCCACGACGATGGCTCGGTCACGGTGCGCGCGCTGGTGGGCAACGCCTCGGAGCGCCTGCGCCTCATCGGCGATTTCAACAACTGGGGCCAGGGCGTCGATCTGGCTCAGTACGAATTGCACCCCACCGAGGCCAACCCCCAAATTCACGCCCTGACGCTGCCACCGGACGACTACCACAAGGATCAGTACCGCTTGGTGGATGGCGAGGGCAACCAGCGCCTGCACATGAGCGCGGATTTGTTTGCCACCCCCGCGTTCAACCAGCGCTTTTACGACGACCGCCAAGGGGACGCGCTCAATGCCGTGCTTTGGGAGCCCCAATCCCCACCGCGCCAGGGGCGGCCCCCCAAGCCCGACATGCGCGACGAGCCGCTAGTGATCGCCGAGGCCGATCCCATCTCGCTGGCCTGGAGTTGGGAGTGCCCCAACCCGGATTCGCGCTTCCACGGGCAAACGGGCGAGCAAAACGTTTCGCGGCTCTATCGCTTCATTAGCGAGTGCGGCCTGCCCGAGCGCATGGCCGAGCTGGGCTACAACGTGGTCCAGTTCATGCCGCTGGATGCCCACATTGACTTCTGGGACCCCGAGCGCCGCAACTACCCGGACTGGCGCTATAGCTACCAGACGCTCAATTTCTACGGCAAGCACGCCGATTTTGGCAGCCCCGACGAGCTGCGCGAGATGGTGGATGCCTTCCACCGCGCCGATGTGGCTGTCGTGCTCGATGTCATCTACAGCCACTTTCCGGTCAAGGGCAACAACCCACCGCGCCAGTTTGAGGGGCTGGGCTTCGACCAATACGTCCGCGCCGACGGCAGCGGGCTCTACGGCGGACCTTGGACCAAGTGGGAGACTAAGCGCTTCAACTACACCCCCAAGATCCGCAAAAACATCATCGATGCCGCCCTCAACAACCTACTCAACTACGGCTTCGACGGCATCCGGCTCGATAACACCAACGGTATCGACTACGAACCCTACGGCCGGCAGCTGATGCGCGAGTTGGCGGCGGTAGTGCGGCTCTACGATCCCCGCAGCCTCGTCATTGCCGAAGGGTACTTTGGCGATCCCTACCTCAACCGGGCGCTGCGCGCGGGCGGCGCCGGCATGACCACCACCTACAGCGATCGCTTCTACCTGTGGTTCACCGAGCAGATCCTCAAACACCGCGATGAGATCGACATGTGGTATCTCAACTACATGTTGGATCAGGATTGGCCGCGCGCCTTTATCTACTACCCCGGCAACCACGATGAGTTCGCCAACCCGGGCAATTCCTTTCAAACGCGGGGGATGTATCTGGCCGAGGCGCTGGATGTGGGAGAGTTCCACAACCAGAAAATCCGCTCCTGGTCGGCACTGGCCCAATTTGCCAGCTCTTACTACCTCGATATGGTCCAGCTGTGGACCCTGCAGCCCGGCAACTTCAATCACCGGGCCGCGATCGAGTGGGACCGCCTGGGCCGCGGTGGCGCTGCCGACCGGCTGGTGCGCTTCCAGCGCAATATGAAGGAATTTTTCCAGTCGGAACCGGCTTTTGCCGCGCGCAACCTGCACCGCAACGTCACCCACTGGATTGATGACGCCAACCAGACGGTGACCTTCGAGCGCATCGATTTTGGCACGGGCAAGCGCGTGTACGTCACGGTCAACCTGGGTGATCGCGCCATCAGCGACTATCGCATCCCAGTAGCTTCTGAAGAGGCCACCTTCCGGCGCGCGCTCGATAGCGACCAGCCGGCCTATGGCGGCGAGGGGCGCAACCCCGAGACGCGAGAGGCCCAAGACGGCGAGCTCAGCTTCTACCTGGGGAGCTACGGCGTGACGGCCTGGGTGCAGCAAGACAATTTCCCGCCGCCGCCGCAACCGCCGGGCTACTACCAGTCCTACCGGCCGGACGGGTTTGCCGGCCGCTAGGCCTTGCCCGAGGCCAGCCGGTCGGCCTGGCGGGTGGTCTCGGGGAGCCGATAGCGCGGCGTGCAGCGCAGTACCCAAGCCACTGCCGTGGGCAAGCTGACGCGGTGGCCGCTGGAGACGTACAGCGGCTTGGTCCCGGTGCGCGATCGCAGCGCGGCCCCAACCGTTTCGCCGCGGTGGCGCAGCGGCCGCCAGTGGCCCTTCTCGCGCGGCAGCTCGGCGTGATGCCCCACCAGCTTGGACTTAGCCGCGCCAATGGTGGGCAATCCGGTCAGCACCCCCAAATGGGAGGCGATCCCCAGGCGGCGCGGGTGGGCGATGCCGTGGCCGTCGCAGAGGATCAGATCGGGTGGGGCCTGCAAGCGCGCGAGCGCCTCCAGCATCACTGGAATCTCGCGAAACGACAGCAAGCCCGGCACGTAGGGAAAGGGGGTGGGCTGGCGCGCGACCGCCTGTTCCTGGCAGGCCAGTTCGGGCCAGCCCAACACGACGACCGCTGCCTTGGCGGTGGCGTTGCCGTCTTCGAATCCCACATCGACGCCCGCCACCCGCGCAATCGCGCCCAAGCGGTCTTGGGTAACGACCTCACCGCGCAAGCGCTGCTGGCAGGCGATTGCCGCATCGACGCTCCGGGGCACGGATAGGTGGGCATCCATGGGGTGCGCTTAGGCCGCCCCCGAGGAGGTGGCCGGCTGCTGCTGTGGCGACTGGACCTCCAGCATCAAGCCGTACTCAATGCCTTCCACCACCGCTTGGTAAGAGGCCTCCAGGATATTGGTCGAGACCCCAACGGTGGTCCAGCGCCGCTCGCTGTTGCAGGATTCGGCCAAGACCCGGATTTGGGCGGCCGTTCCGGCCCTGCTATCTAGGATGCGAACCTTGTAGTCGGTGAGGCTGAACTGGGCGATGGCCGGGTAGAACTTGACCAGCGCCTTGCGCAGGGCCGCATCGAGCGCTGCTACTGGGCCGTTGCCCTCGGCGGCTTCTACGATGGGCTCGCCGCCCACGGCAACCTTGATCGTCGCCACCGAATCGCTGAGCTGCGCCCCCTCGCGGCGCAGCATGTCGCAGTGGACCTGAAAGCCTTTGAGCTCGAAAGCCGGCTGATGTTGTTGCAGCTCCGAGCGCACGAGCAGCTCAAAGCTAGCCTCGGCCGCCTCGAATTGATAGCCCTGGCTCTCTAGTTCCTTGAGGCGCTCCAGGATATTGCGGCAGGCGGGGTCGCGCTTGTCGAGCTCGATGCCGAAGCTGCGCGCCTTGGCTTGGATGTTGCTCAGCCCGGCCTGCTCGGAGATGACGATGCGGCGCTCGTTGCCAATGGTCGCAGGCTGGATGTGCTCGTAGGTTAGCGGGTTGCGCTCGACGGCCGAGACGTGGATGCCGCCTTTGTGGGCGAATGCCGAGCGCCCCACAAAGGGCGCGCGATCGTCGGGGGCCAAATTGGCAATTTCGCTGATCGAGCGGCTGGCCGGGGTCAGCTGGGCCAAGCGCTCGGGCTCGAGGCAGCGGTAGCCCAGCTTGAGTTGCAAGTTGGGCAGCAGCGCGCACAGATCGGCATTGCCGCAGCGCTCGCCGTAGCCGTTGATGGTGCCTTGCACCATCTGGGCGCCCTCGCGCACGGCGGCGATCGCGTTGGCCACGGCGGTGCCGCCATCGTTGTGGGTATGGATGCCCAGCGGCGGCAGGGCGCTGCCATCGCGCGTCAGCTCCTGCTTGAGCTCGCTCACGATCTGGGCAATCTCGTGCGGTAGGGTGCCGCCGTTGGTATCGCACAGCACCAGCCACTCCGCCCCGGCCTCGAGCGCAGCTCTCAGGGTCTGGAATGCGTACTCGGGATTGGCCTTGTAGCCATCAAACCAGTGCTCGGCATCGTAGATGACCCGGCACCCCTGGCGGCGCAAGTAGGCAACCGTCTCGGCCACCATCGCCCGGTTCTCGGCCAGGGTGGTGTTGAGCCCTTCTGTGACGTGCAGGTCCCAGGATTTGCCAAACAAGGTGACCCACTCGGCCCCCGAGCGCAGGATCGACTGCAGCATGGGATCGTCGGCCGCTGCTTTGTTGGGCCGCCGCGTGGCGCAAAACGCAACCAGGGCAGCGCGCTCCAGCGGCGCTTCCTGCAACTGCCAGAAAAACTGCATGTCTTTGGGATTGGCCCCGGGCCAGCCCCCCTCAATGAAGGGAACGCCCAGCCCATCGAGCTGGCGCGCGATCTTGACTTTGTCTTCGACCGAGAGCGAGAGCCCCTCGTGCTGGGCCCCATCGCGCAGCGTCGTATCGTAGATCCACAGTGGGGCGCTCATGCCGGCCAGCGATCCGTATGCCATTGCTCCGTCCTTAGCCTATCAGGGGTGCTCCTAGCCCGAGCCCATGGTCGAGCCTTCTGCCGTTCCCCACCTGGCGCTGGAGGACCTCCGGCTGGCGACCCACCCGGGCTCGCCTGGCATTTCGCTACGCGCCTCTCGCGGCGAGCGCGCGGCCATCGTGGGCGCGAGCGGCGCCGGCAAAACCACCTTGCTGCGCACAATCGCCCGCTTGCGCGATCCCATTGCCGGCACCGTGCGCATCGACGGTTGCAATTGCCGCCAGTGGCCCATCCGGCAGCTTCGCCGGTACGCCGTTTTGGTGCCCCAGGAGCCGCAGTTGCTGGAGATGACCGTGCAGCAGGCCCTGGCGTACCCGCTGCAGCTGCAGCAACGCCCGGCCGGCGAGATCCGCGAGCGCATGGCGCAGGTGGAGGCGCAGCTGGGGCTCCCGAGCGAGTGGCGCGAGCGCAGGGCCTTGCAGCTATCGCTAGGGCAGCGGCAGCAGGTGGCGATCGCGCGGGCGCTAATGCTGCAGCCGCCCATTCTGCTGTTGGATGAGCCCACCTCAGCCCTGGATTGGGGCAGCGCAATGCGCCTGCTGCAAGCGCTGAGCGCCCTAGCCGAGCGCGGCACGACCCTGGTAATGGTCAACCACCAACTTGAGCTCATTCGCCAGTTTGGCGATCGCGCGCTCTACCTGCGCGCTGGGAGCGCCGTTGCCTGCGAGCGTCCGGCGGCGATCGATTGGGCGGCTTGGCAGCAGGCCCTGCAAGCCGATGCCGCTGGTGCCTCGGCCGAGGAGTTCCCAGAGGAGGCCACTGGCGAGCGCCACTCGCTACAATGAATGATTGGCGCTCCCCCAGCCTAGATGCTGCAAGACAGCACCGCCATCAGCCACTATCACAAGCTCACCGATGCCCTCACCGAGCTGCAGCGGCGGGGGTATCGCTTCCCCGAGCTGCGCCTCTATATTGAGGGCTACACGGCCGGCTTGCACTATGCCGGTACCCTGGCGCCGCATCAGGCGTATCGCCTCGAGGAAGAGGCGCTGCGGTTTTTGCGGGATCCGGCCAATTTCGAGATTCCCGATCCCGAGGTGCAATCGGATGCCTAGTGCGCCCCCCACAGCGGAATGAGGAGCGAGCGAGCGCGCTCAGGAGGCCAGGGCAACCTCCAGCATTTGCTGGAGCTCGTTGTTTTGATAGAGCTCGATCATGATGTCCGATCCGCCCACGAATTCGCCGTTGACGTAAACTTGCGGGATCGTGGGCCAATTGGTGTATTCCTTGATGCCCTGGCGGATGTCGTTGTCCTCGAGGACGTCCACGGTCTGGTAGGGGACGCCCATGGTGTTGAGGATTTGGACGACATTGTTGGAGAACCCGCACTGGGGCATCAGCTTGGAGCCCTTCATAAAGACAACGATGTTGTCCTGGGCGATGAGATTGTCGATGCGCTCTTTGAGTCCGGGTGTCATGGGTATATCTCGCAGTCGGCGTTCAGGCGGTTTGATGGGCCTGCTGCCAGGCCTCGGGCGTGTAGGTTTTGAGCGCTAGCGCGTGGATGGCCTCCGAGGCCAGCGCCTCTTGCAATGCCCCGTAAACGAGTTGGTGCTGCTTGACGCGGCTTTTGCCCTCAAACTGGGAAGACACGACCACCGCCTCCAGATGGTCGCCGCCACCGGTCAAGTCTTGGACCTGGACCTCGGCATCCGGCAGCTGAGACCGGATGGCATCTTTGACTTGCTGCAGGCTGACCATGGACTACCTCTCAGCCGCTAACGCCAGTTAGCCGCATTTTGGCGTTCTGCCGGTACCGATAGCAATCGCTCCTTTCCCGGGCGCGATCGCATCCCTTGGCGCCTAGCCTATCGCAGCACCTTGCTAGGACTGGGAAGGCTCCCCGGATGAAGTGCTGCCGCCGCCCTGGTACTGCGTCTCCACAAAGCCGATTTCGTAGAGCTGCTGGTAAGCCTTGCGGCCCAGCTCGGTCGAGGGATCCTGGGAGCTAACGACTTGCACCAGCAGCGGCACGGCCAAATCGGGGTCGTCGGTTTTGCGATGGACCAATGCCAGTTGGTAGGCGGCTTCATCGCGCTTTTGCGCAGCTTTTAAGGCATTTTCCCGTTGGGCTTTGGAGAGTTGATTGTTGACCCCCGAAAAGCTCGAGGACAGCTGCTGGTAAAAGTTAGAGATTTGGTTGAACGCGCGCCGGGCCTGCTGTAGGTTTTGGGTTGCCTGCTGGTACTGCTCGTTCTCGATGGCCGCAGAAGCTTGTTCCATGAGTTGTTGGGCGCCGCTCATGCTCAAAAAGCTTCCTGCCATCCGTTCGCTGGAGCGGGTGCGCTCGGAACTGGAGGAAGCCGGTCGCTGTTGGGGACTGCCTTCCGGCAGCGGGGGGACGGACTGCGACTGCGCGCGGGCGGCAGGGCCGCCAGCCAGTACCAACAGCGGCAGTAGTAGCCCACCGCTTAGCCCGAGACGGCGGATCGTTGGCGTGAGCATGGTGCTCCTTAGGCGGGACCGCAACATCAAGACGCGGTTATAGTAGCATCCGTTCCCCCAGCGCTCGCTCAGGCGTCCCCATCGGAAGGGGGCTGGCGCAGATCCGGCCGGCGCCGTTGCGTGCGCTCGCGCTGCTGCTGGTGGCGCCAGTGCGCGATCGCGGCGTGATCTCCCGAGCACAGCACGGCCGGGACTTCCCAGCCGCGATAGGTGGCCGGCCGGGTGTACTGTGGATAGTCCAGCAAACCATCCTCAAAACTCTCGGTCTCGAGCGAGGCCGCCTTGCCGACGGTGCCGGGGAGCAAGCGCAGAACGCCGTTGAGCAGGGCAAGGGCCGGGATCTCGCCGCCGGTTAGGACAAAGTCTCCCAATGAAATTTCGCGGGTGATGAGGTGCTCGCGAATGCGCTCGTCGACGCCTTCGTAGTGGCCGCAAACGACGACCAGCTGCCGGTACTCGCTTGCCAGCTCGCGCAGTAGCGGTTGCCGTAGGGGCTGGCCTTGGGGGCTCATTAGAACGATCTCCCGCGGCGGCTGCTGCGGGATTGCCTCGACGGCGGCAAAGATGGGCTCGGGCTTGAGCACCATCCCGGCGCCGCCGCCGTAGGGCTCATCGTCCACGCGGCGGTGCTTGTCGGGGCTAAAATCGCGCGGGTTGACCAGATTGAGTTGGGCAATGCCGTTGGCCAAGGCCTTGCCCATCAGCCCCACTTGACAGGGCGAGTGGAAAAACTCGGGGAACAGCGTAACCAGATCGAATCGCACGGGCAGGCTAGGCAGCGGCAGGTACTCGGAAGCCGCTACGGTTCCTCCCGATCGCGCTCGGCGTCTGCCTCAGTGGTATTGAGCTCGTCTTTGAACCCGCGCAGGGTTTTGCCTAAGGCATTGCCCACCTCGGGAATGCGCTTGGGCCCAAACACCAGCAGCGCTACAGCTGCAATTAGGCCCACCTCCGGCAGTCCCAAACCAAACATGGCGGCTCTCCTGCATTAAGTTCGCCGGCAGCAGCTCCAGTATATCCTCGGGGTAGCCCCGCAAGTAGCAATGCATGGTCGAGACTGCCTCCTTACGCCAGCACCAACACCCGCTAATCCGCCAGCTCGCTGACAGCATCGAGTCGGCTTGGCAGGCCGCGTTCGAGCTGAGGGCTTATCCGCTACCGGCAGGACTGGGCTACGTGGAAGGCCAGCTCGAGGGCGACAAGCTCACCATCGAGAACTGCTGCTACCAGACTGATCGGTTTCGCAAGCTCCACCTGGAGCTGGCGCGCGTGGGGACCCAGCTCGACATCCTCCACTGCGTCATGTTTCCGCGCCCCGAGTACGCGCTGCCCATCTTTGGCTGCGACTTAGTGGGCGCTCGGGGCCAAATCAGTGCCGCCATTGCCGACCTATCGCCAGTGAGCCGCGACAGCCAGCTGCCAGCTGCCTACCGCGAGGCCTTGGCGTCCCTGCCCGATCCGCAGTTTTCGCAGCCGCGCGAGCTGCCCGAGTGGGGCGATATTTTCTCGGCGTTTTGTACCTTCGTGCGCCCCAGCGATGCCGCCGAGCAGGAGCGCTTTCTGGCGCGGGTGCGCGATCTGCTGCGCGTTCACTGCCAGCAAGCCCCGCAAGCGCTGCCTGCCTCCGAGCGGGACCGCCAGCAGCACTTGGCCGCCCAACGCCACTACTGCCACCAGCAGCAGCAAAACGACAAAACCCGCCGCGTTCTGGAAAAGGCCTTTGGCGAGGCCTGGACGGAGCGCTACATGCAAGCGGTGCTGTTCGAGCCGCCTGAGGACTAACCCTCAGTCGCCCTTGGTGGCGGTTCCGTAGTAGAGGTAGCCCAGCGGCTTGGGTGTACCGGCTAGGTAGGCATGGTTGAGCTCGGCAATGGCGAATCCGGCGGCCGCGATCGCCTGCCCTAGGTCGCGGTTGAGATGGCAGCTATCGGCAATGCGCTTTTGCAGCGGCGTCAGCCCGTGCTGGCAGCGCTGGACCCTGGGCTCGGGGCTGAGGCCGTGCTCTAGGAATGCGAAGCACCCACCGGGTTTGAGCGTGCGGCGGATCTCGGCTAGGGCGCGCGCTAGCGCCGGAATGCTGCAGAGCGTCCAGGTGCTAACAGCGCTGTCAAAGCTGGCATCGGCAAACGGCAGCGCTTCGGCCCTGGCCGTGTGGCGCTCGATGGCAAACGTGGCGTGATCGCAGCGCTGCGCGGCCAAGCGGTGCATGCCCGGGTTGGGATCGACCGCCCTCAGCCGGCGAACCGCGGACGGGTAGTAGGGCAGGTTTAGGCCCGTACCCGAGCCCACCTCCAGCACCTCGCCCGCTACCGGGGCCAGGACCTGCTGGCGGTATTGGGCCGTTGCTTGCCCAGACAGCCCCCAATCCAGTAAGCGGGGAAAAATGGTGCGCGCGTAAACGTTCATCTCAGCGCTCCTGGGCTGTCTCGCGGGGATCGTCCAGCTCAAGGGCGCCAGCCCGGCAGTCGCGCAACCACAACTGGATGGCCTGGCCCACCGTGCCGTTGCTGGTTTCGCGCGGCGGCAGGGGCGGCCGCTTGGGACTGGGCGACCCCCAACGGGAGTAGAGCAGGGCCAGGCGCCAGCCTCCCTCGCCCCGGACCAAAAACATGCGGTGGTAGTGCTGCACCTCAAAGGCGCGCTTGCGGCCGTACTGCCGCCTGAGGGTAGTAAAAAAAACTTGCTCGACATTGTTCGGGCGTTGGCTTTGTGGCAGCGCGGGTGGGTAGTTGCCCGCCGCCAGCGGCAGCGGCTCGAACTCGGGGTTGCCGGCAACCATGACATTGCTGCGCGCGTACTCGGGCCGCCCCGGACGCCGCGATCGCTGGTTGACGCGATTGGCGTAGCCGGGCAGATTCGGCAGCATGTTGGCCACCAGCGTTCGCACATCCACCGAGCACGGCCCGCCGGCGCTCGCCGCGGGTTCGCCGGCAGTAGCGGCCCGGACGCCGCCGAGCGGCGCGCCGACTACCATCGCCAGCACCGCGCTCAGCCATCCCTGCTTGCCCATCAAACGGCCGCTCGTTGGGTCTCTACCGAGCCTAGCAAGCGCTAGGGCTCCAGCCTCATAAAGCGCTTTTTGCCCACTTGCAGCGTCTTGCCCGCCAGCTCGGCCGGCGAGTCGAACGTCGCGTCGGTGTCGGTGATGCGATCGCCATCCAAGCGGACCGCGCCGCCTGCGATCTGGCGCCGCCCTTCGCCGCTGCTGCTGCACAGGCCGCTCGCTTTGAGGATGTAGAACAGCTTGGCCGGAAAGGCAACTTCCGCTAGCGAATAGGCCGGCACGGCATCGGCGCGTTCGCGATCGCCGCGGACCAAGCTCAACGCGGCTTGTTGGGCCTGCTCGGCCGCCTCGCGGCCGTAGTAGTGCCCGGTCACCTCGAGCGCCAAGCGCTGCTGGCGGGCCCGCGGGTCTTGCGGCAGCGCCTCAAGGTCCAGATCGGTGAGCAGCTCGAAATAGCTGGGCAGCAGCGGGTCGGGCACTTTCTCAAGCCGGGAGTACATGGTCAGCGCATCGTCGCGCAGGCCGACCGTGTTGCCGTGCGATTTGGACATTTTCTTCTCGCCGTCCGTGCCGATCAAAATCGGCAGTAGCAACCCGACCTGCGGTTGCTGGCCGTAATAGCGCTGCAGGTCGCGCCCGAGGGCAATGTTGAAGCGTTGGTCTGTGCCCCCCAGCTCAATATCGGCACCCACTGCAACCGAGTCGTAACCCTGCATGAGCGGATACATGAACTCGTGCAAGTAGATGGGATTGCGGTCGCTATCCCGCTCAGCAAAGGCCTCTTTGGCCAGCATCTGGCCCACCGTCATGCGCGAGAGCAGCCCCAGGATCTGGGCCAGATCCAGCTCGCTCAACCACTGCGAGTTGTAGCGGATCTCCAAGCGCCCAGGGGTCTCAAAATCCAAAATGGGACGTACTTGTTCCAAGTAGTCGCGGGCATTGGCCTCTACCTCGGCCGCCGAGAGCTGCTGCCGGACGCTGGAGCGGCCGCTGGGATCGCCAATGCGCGCCGTAAGATCGCCCACGATCAAAACGGCCGTGTGGCCCGCATCTTGAAACGCGCGCAGCTTGCGAATGGGAATGCTGTGCCCTAGGTGCAGCTCGGTGGCGGTGGGATCGATGCCGAATTTGACGCGCAGCGGCCGCTCGGCTTCCTCCAAGAGGTCATAGAGCTGCGCTATTCCCTGCGGGAAGATCTCGCTGGTGCCGCGGAGGAGCCAGCGGAAGAGCGAATCGAATTCCGGATCGCTGGCAGGCATGGGCTGCCGTGTCTGGTTCTGTGTCTGCCCCATTCTGACAGCTCGCACCGCCGGTGCAGGCCAGATTGGCCCGGCAGGCAGTGCCGCCGGCAAGGGGGCGGTAGAATGAGGGCCTGGCTGTCGTTGCCTGTGCCCCTAGCTGCCATGATCTCGACCAACGATTTCAAAACGGGCATGACGATTGAGCTGGATGGCGATGCCTGGCGGGTCGTCGAGTTCATGCACGTCAAGCCCGGGAAAGGATCGGCCTTTGTGCGCACCAAGCTCAAAAACGTCCGCACCGGCCAGGTCTCGGAGCGCAACTTCAAAGCTGGCGATACGGTCCCGCAAGCCAATCTGGAAAAGCGGACCATGCAGCACATCTATCAAGAGGGCGAGCAGCTCGTCTTGATGGATATGGAGAGCTTTGAGGAAACGCGCTTGACGCCCGCCCAAATCGGCCGGCAAGCTAAGTACCTTGCCGAGGGCATGGAAGCGACCGTCATTTTCTGGGAAGGGCAGGTCATCGAGGTGGAGCTGCCCACCACGGTCACGCTGGAGGTGACTGATACCGACCCGGGCGTCAAGGGCGATACGGCCACCGGCGGTTCCAAGCCCGCAACCGTGGAGACCGGCGCAGAGGTCATGGTGCCGCTGTTTATCTCGGTTGGGGAACGTATTAAGATTGATACGCGCGATGACTCCTATATCGGTCGCGAATGAGCTTGCAAACTGCTGAGTGGACGCCTAATTCGTGCCTGTAGATTTCGATCGCCTTCGCGAGCTGCTCGCCGACCTTGCGCGCACCGACATCGCCGAACTCAACCTCAAAAGCGAAGATTTCGAGCTGACGGTTCGCAAGGGGACCGGAGGCCCTGCCGTCGCGGGAACGCAAGCGCTCGAACGGGCGCCATCGCCAGCCGCCGAGCCGGCACCGGCCGCAGCACCAGCAGCAGAGCCTCAAGCTGCCCCGAGCGATGCGGCGGAGCAGTGGCAGGAGATTACCTCCCCCATGGTGGGGACCTTCTACCGAGCCCCATCGCCTGACGAAGATCCGTTTGTGGAGGTCGGCGATCGCGTGCGCCCCGATCAGACCGTCTGCATCATTGAGGCGATGAAGCTAATGAACGAGGTCGAGGCGGAAGTGGGCGGCCAGATTGTCGAAATTGCCGTTGAGAACGGCGAACCCATCGAGTACGGTCAGGTCTTGATGCGCGTCAAGCCCGAGTGAACCCGGCTTAGAGCGAAAAGTTGTGCTGGAAGTACTGGCGAGTCATGGGTTGCTTGACGGCAACCCCTTCACCGCCCAAGTACTGCAGGGGCTCGCCTTCCACCTCAAGCCAGACGCGTGCTTGGGAATCGTGGCTGGTTGCGGTGTAGAGCACTTGCCCCAAGCGGCCAACCATTGAAGTGCTGCCACCCCCAAAGCGGAACTCTTCGGATAGATTGACGTGAATGCCATCCGAGCGCACCGAAACGCTGCGGAGTTGGGTCCTCTCGGGGATGGTGCTGGTCTCGGGGCCATCGCCATTGCCCTCAAGTAGCTGCTTCAGAGCCTGCTCGAGGGCCTGCTCCGTTTCCACGGTAGCCGCAACTTGCATGTCGCTGGCGACGAGCTTGAAATCCTGCTCCGTTGCCTGCAGCCAGTACACCTGCAGCGTCTGCTGCTGCGGCGGCTTGGGTTGCTCGTCTTTCTTGTTGGGATTGGCGGGATTGCCCGGTGCTGGCTCGGGTTCCGAGATGGGCGAACCACGGTCTTGGTCGATACCGTTTAGCGAACTGACGCCCCACCAGGCCAAACCAGCAACCGCAGCGATGGTGGCAACGGAGGCACCAGCAACTACTAGGCCTTGCGAACGGCGCCGGTTCTTTTGAGACTGACTCATTCGAGGCTACTCCTCACAGCAAGCAGCGGAGGCAGCCTGCCTGCTCGCAACCGCATCAAACGTGCTTTACCATAGTAGCCAATTTGGGACCAGAGGCGCCAAGTGGCGGAGCGCACTCGAGGCCAAACTGAGGAGCAAGCCCAGGCAGCACAGCTGCCGGCACAACGGTGGCAGATCGCGCCCGAGCAGGCTGGCCCCATTCGCCAGCTAGCGGCCGCAACGGGATTGCCGCCGCTGCTAGCGCAGGTGCTGATCCAGCGCGGGATTGACACTCCCGAGGCAGCGCTCGCCTACCTCGATCCGGAGCGGATGGTGCTGCCTTCGCCCCACTCGGCTTTCCAGGGGTTGGCGTCTAGCGTGGCGCGGCTCAAAAGCGCCATTGCCAGCGGCGAAAAAATTGCCATCTGCGGCGACTACGACGCCGATGGCATGACGAGCACGGCCCTGCTGCTGCGCGCGCTGCGCCATCTGGGCGCCCGTGTTGACTATGCCGTCCCGTCGCGCTTGCAGGAGGGCTACGGCATCAACACCCGAATTGTAGATGAGCTGGCTCAGGCCGGGACGGGCGTCGTGCTGACGGTCGATAACGGCATCGCCGCTTACAAGCCCATTGCTCGAGCTGCCGGCGCAGCTGCCTCCTGCCGAGGCCATCCTCAACCCCAAGCTGGCCCCAGCGGATTCGCCCTACCGCGGCGTGGCCGGGGTGGGGGTTGCTTACATCCTTGCCGTGACATTAGCCCGCGACTTGGGGCAGCTGCGGGGGCTAACGGCGCCGTTGCTGGAGCTGTTTGCGCTGGGCACGATCGCCGATATGGCACCGCTGGTCGGCGTCAACCGCCGCTGGCTCAAGCGCGGACTGCGGCTGCTGCCGCAATCGCGCTTGCCGGGGGTGCAGGCTCTGATGCGCGTTGCCAACCTTCCCCAGCGGGATGACATTGGCTTTCGGCTGGGGCCGCGCATCAACGCTGTGGGGCGCATTGCCGAGCCGCAGATGGCGATCGAGCTGCTGGCAACCGACGATCACCAGGTGGCCTGGCAGCGGGCGCAGCAATGCGAGCAAGCCAACCAACGCCGCCGAGCGCTTTGCACCGAGATCGAGCGAGCCGCGATCACCGGCATCGAGCGCGCGGCGATCGACTGGGCGCGCGAGCGGGTGCTGGTGCTAGTCCAGCCAGAGTGGCACCCCGGCGTCATCGGCATTGTGGCCTCGCGCTTGGTCGAGCGCTATGGCGTACCGGTCTTTCTGGGGACTTACGCGGATGCCGACCGCCAGCAGGTGCGCGGTTCTGCCCGCGGCATTCCCGAGTTTCACGTTTTCCAAGCCCTGCAGGCCTGCCAGGAGCTGCTAGATACCTACGGCAGCTACCAGGCCGCCGGGGGATTTGCCTTGCCCAGCGCGAACCTAGACGCGTTCTGGCAGCGGTTGCGCGCATTCGCCCATCGCTGCCTTAGCCCCGAGCAGCTCCAGCCGCTGGTGCGCATCGACGGCCGCGCCCAACTGCACCAGCTCGGTCCCGCGTTCTACCGGCAGTTGGAAGCGCTGCAACCTTGGGGTACGGGAAACGCCGAACCCGTTTTTTGGACGCCGCGGGTGCGCGTGCTGGAGCAGCGCATTGTTGGGGGCGAGCACCTCAAGCTGGCCCTGGCGCAATCCGGGGACGACGCCAGCGAGGCCATGGCAGCGATCGCTTGGCGCTGGCGCGAGTACTTTCCGCTCCCCTCGCCCATTGACGTTGCCTGCAAGCTGCGCCAGAGCGACTGGGACGGCAACCTGAAGCTGGAATTAGTGGGCGCGCGGCCGCCCAGCGCCGATCCGGACGGAACTGGGTAGCGCTACAAGTCGCCGCCGCTCGCCGACAGCAGGAAAATGACCAGCGGCCCCGACAGCAGCACCAGCGCCACGGACGCCAGTTGGGCAACCACAACCCAATCAATGCTTGCAAGCGCGCTCGTGATGGCCTCCATAACCGCTTTTGCCTCTAAACGCCACAAGCCGGGCGATCCTCGTTCGGCAAGGACCGACGGCCCTTTGGGATTCTACCGAGCGGGGCGCGGCTCGCTTAGCAAGCCTTAACAAGACTTAAGCCCAGCAGCCGTGCGGCACACGGCACCGTCAGCGAGCTTCTCAATTGACCGGGGCGAGGCGCACCCGGTACACTTTGTTAAGGCAACTTAAGGGGCCGCCCTAGCCTACTAGTGTGCGCCCGCTTCCGGCCGTGATCGAACCCGTTCGCGACGAGCGCGCTCCCCACCACGCTGCCCTCACCACGCTGGGGGCGCGAGGCCGCCGCTGGTTGGCCGCTCGCTGGCAGCAAGCGATCGCCCCCATGGCGCCGCATGCGTTTCTGAGTGCCTTCGGCTCTACCTTTATCACCATCTTGCTGGCCGAGATGGGCGATAAAACCCAGCTCGCGACGCTGCTGATGAGTGCCGAGTCGCAAGCGCCGCTCGCTGTTTGGAGTGGCGCTGCTGCCGCGCTGGTGGCAACCAGCTTGTTGGGGGTCACCTTGGGGTGGTGGCTGGCCAATCGCTTGCCCCGCCGAGTACTGCAAATCGCGATCGCCACACTGCTGCTAGCTGTCTCTGCCTGGCTGGTGGGCGATGCCGTTCGCGTTTGAGCCATGGACTGGCAGCTGTTGGGCATCAGTTTCCTGACCGTGTTTTTGGCGGAGTTGGGCGATAAGAGCCAGCTGGCAGCAATCGCGCTCAGCGGGGGCTCGCGTTCGCCGCGCGGGGTTTTTGCTGGCTCGGTCGCCGCTTTGCTGCTGGCGACGCTGCTGGGCGTGCTAGCCGGGGAAAGCCTGGCCCAGCTGCTACCGGCGCGCCTGCTCAAAGGCCTGGCGGCAGTGGGATTTGCGCTGCTGGCGATTGCCGTTTTGTGGCCCAGGGACCCCAATCGCGACCTTTAAGCCTGGGCCGGCGCGCGCGCCAGGTACGCGCCCTCAAGCAAAAACGCGCCCTGCTGGAAGCGAACGCCCCAATAGCCGCCGGGGCGGCGCTCGAGCACGATCCCCTGCTCGCCTACCGCAATCGCATCCGCTGAGCGCAGCATGGGCATGGGATCGGCCGTTTTGAGGTACGGCGGTCGGGCGACCAGCTGCACCCGCTCGCCGACGGCAAACTCGGGCTCGGAATCGGGCATGGCGGCTTAGGGGACTTGCCAAATGCGGTCGTGGTAGGGCGCGCTCCCCGCATCGCCGTGGTGATGACTGTCACCGTGATGGTGGCCATTGTCGTGATGGTGGTGATGGTCGCCCTCGCCGGCGGCTGCCAAGCGGAACTTGCAGGTTTCGCAGTTCATCTGCACCTGCCCTTGCTGGGTCTCGAGTTCCCGCTCGCGCAGCAGCTGCAGCAGCTGCGGTTGCACCCCCATCTCGGGCAGGCAATTTACGGCAATGTGGGGAAACTGGTTTTGCTCGCGAGCAGCGGCAGCGAAGATCTTTTCCATCAAGACGCCGGCGAACAGAAAGTGCGGTAGGACCACAATGCGCTGCGGTTGCAGCAGCCGGGCGCGCTCGAAGCCCTGCTCCAAGCGCGGGTAGGTAATGCCAATAAAGCAAGTCTCGACGGCCTTGTAGCTGCTGCCTTCCCACAGCATGCGGGCCAGCTTGCAGGCCTCGCCGTTGGCGTCGGGATCGCTGGAGCCGCGACCCACAAACAGCAAGACCGTCTCGGCGCGCGGGATGCCGTTGGGATTGTGCTCGGGGTCATCCAGCGCTGCCAGGCGCTGGCGCCACAGCTCCAGCAGACCAGGCGCGATGCCCAAATGCCGACCGTAGTGGAACGCGAGCTGCGGATGGCGCTGCTTGGCCCGATCCAGCTCGTTGGTAATGTCGAATTTGTTGTGGCGCGCTGCAAACAACAGCAGTGGCAGCACCGAGATCTCGGTATGGCCCTGCTCGACGCAGTGATCGATGCCCTGTTGGATGCTGGGCTCGCACAGTTCTAGAAAGCAAGGAACGACCGAACGCGAGCGATCCAGCGTCTGGTAGTGCTCGACCAAATCAATAAAGGCCTGGCGGCCGCGCTCGTCGCGCGTTCCGTGGCCGACGATAAGCAGCGGCCGCTCGAGCGGCAGGGGTGGTAGCGTCAGGGCGCGATCACGCTCGGTAGATGAGTGAACGGCAGTCATGCGCGGATCCGATCTCCTAGGTGGCAACAGGGGCGCGACAGGCGCCGCGCAGCAGGCAGCCCCACAAGGGGACTGCCCGAGCGCTCATGCTACCCCAGCCGGCAGGCGGCCCCAACCCCGACCGGGGGGATGTGGCAGTGGCCCTCAGGCGCTGAAGTAGCGGGCAACAGGGTGGTAGGCGACGATCGCTGTGGTCGACTGCTCGGGATGGAGCTGCTCGCTCTCGTCCATTTGTAAGTTGATGCGATCGGCCTCTAGCAGATCCAGCAGCGCGTACTGATCGCGCATGTTGGGGCAAGCCGGATAGCCGAAGCTGTAGCGCGAGCCGCGGTAGCGCTGGGCCAGCACGTCGCGGATGTTGTCCGGCTCTTCATCGCCAAAACCCAGCTCGTGGCGAATGCGCGCGTGCGCCCACTCGGCCAGGGCTTCGGCCGATTGCACCCCTAGCCCGTAGAAGTAGAGGTAGTCGGTGTATTGGTCCGCCTCGAACAGCTCGACCGCAAACTGGGTGGCAATCTCGCCCATGGTGACCGCTTGCATGGGAAAGACATCGACAATGCCCTGTTCTTTGGGCGCATAGAAATCGGCAATGCAGAGGCGCTTGCCCGAGCGCTGGCGCGGGAACTCAAAGCTGGCGACAGGCGAAGCATCAGTCGGAATGGTGCCGGCTTGGCGGACGGTTTCGGGATCGTAGAGGTGCACCGTGTTGCCATCGGCGTGGCAAGGGAAGTAGCCGTAGCTCACTTGCGGGTGCAGCAAGTTCTCGGCTTTAGTGCGTTCTTTCCACTTCTCGAGAATGGGATAGACCGTTTCTTCGAGAAAGGCGTTGTAGTCCTCGCGGGACTGATCCTTGCGCTTGCGGAACTGCCACTGGCCGGCAATCAGCGCCTGCAGGTCCAGATACCAAAACATTCCGTCAAAGGGGATGTCCTCGGGCGTGAGGATGCGGGTGCCCCAAAACGGCGGCGTAGGCCGCTCGATATCGGCACTGACGGACTCTGAGCGCTGCGTTTGGGCAGCCGGCGCGGCCGGCTGTTGGGGCTGCTCGCCGGCTGCTTTCCCGTTGCCCCCTTTGGCAGCAGGGGTATCGGCAGTCTCGGTCGCGGTGGCCGTTGCCACCGAGCCTTCATCCTCGCCTTGCTGCCGGGCGGCCTTTTTGCTGGCTTTTTGCTTGCTCGAGCGCTTTTCGCCTTCGGCTTGTTCGGCGTAATCGCCCAAAAAGCCCTGCAAGTCGTCCCATTTGCTCTCGGCCTTGGCCGGCATGAGCTTGTCCATAAAGTGCAGGTCGGAGAAGGCATCCTTGCCGTAGACCAGCTGCCCCTTGTAGACCTGCTGGCAGTCCTCGTAAACGAACTTGGGCGTTAGCGCCGCGCCGCCCAAAATGACGGGGGCGGTAATGCCTTGCCCGTTGAAAACCTCCAGGTTTTCTTTCATAAAGGCGGTCGATTTGACCAGCAGCCCGCTCATGGCGATGCAATCGGCATCGTGCTCGCGGTAGGCAGCAATGATGTTGTCCACCGGCTGCTTGATGCCCAGGTTGATCACCCGGTAGCCATTGTTGGTCAGGATGATGTCAACCAGGTTTTTGCCAATGTCGTGGACGTCGCCTTTGACGGTGGCCAGCACGACCGTGCCTTTGGCACTGTCGCCCTCCTCTTTTTCCATGTACTGCTCGAGGTGGCCGACCGCCGCCTTCATGGTCTCGGCCGATTGCAGCACGAACGGCAGCTGCATCTCGCCCGAGCCGAACAGCTCGCCCACGACCCGCATGCCATCCAGCAAGTAGTGGTTGATGATATCGAGCGGCGGGTAGCTCTGGCGCGCTTCTTCCAGGCGATCGTTGAGCCCCAGGCGCTCGCCGTCGATGATGTGGCGCTTGAGCCGCTCCTCGATGGAGAGGTTTTCTTCCTCGGTCGAGGCTGTCTGGGCTTGCTTGTCGGCAAAGACCTCGGTCAGCCGGGTGAGGGGATCGTAGGTGCAGATGCCGTCATCGTTAAACTCGCGCCGGTCGTAGATGAGGTCGCGGCAGACTTGCTGCTCCTGCTCGCCGATTTTCATCAGCGGCAGGATCTTGCTGGCATGGACGATCGCGGCATCCATGCCCGCCTCGCAGGCATCGTGCAAAAACACCGAATTGAGCGCCACGCGCGCGGCGGCGCTCAGCCCGAACGACACGTTGGAGACGCCCAGGATGATGTGGCAATCCGGCAGTTGCTCGCGGATTTGCCGGATGGCCTCCATCGTCTCTCGGCCGTTGACGCGGTCTTCTTCAATGCCGGTAGAGATGGGTAGCGCCAGCGGGTCGAAAAAGATCTCGTGGCCGGGAATGCCGTACTCGACGGCTTGGTGGTAGCCGCGCTGGGCCACCTCAAACTTGCGCTGGGCGGTCCGGGCCATGCCATCTTCGTCGATGGTGCCGATCAGCACGCCCGCCCCGTAGGCCTTGGCCAGATCCAGGATCTGGAAAAAGCGTTCTTCGCCGTCTTCAAAATTGGTGGAGTTGATGATGCACTTGCCACCGGCGACCTTGAGCCCCGCCTCGATCTTGTTGGCGTCGGTGGAGTCGATCATCAGCGGCAGGGTGACGTTGTTGACCAGCCGCGAGACCAACTCGCGCATGTCGCGCTCGCCGTCGCGCCCGACGTAGTCGACATTGACATCCAGGACGTGGGCGCCCTCTTTGACCTGCGATTTGGCCAGCGAGACCAGGCTGTCCCAATCTTCCTCGTTGAGCAGGGTCCGCATCTTTTTGGAACCGCTGGCGTTGAGGCGCTCGCCCACGATCAAAAAGGAATTGTCCTGCTTGTAGGGCTGAGTGCTGTAGATCGAGGCGGCAGCGGGCTCATAATGCGGTTGACGCTGCTTGGGGGTCAGGTCTTTAGAGAGCTCGGCGAGCTGCCGGATGTGCTCGTGCCCGGTCCCGCAGCAGCCGCCGATGACCTGAACGCCCAAATCCTCGACAAAGTGCATCAGCTCCATGCGCAGCTCGGTGGCCGTGAGCTTGTAGTGCGCCTGACCGCCGACGTTCTCGGGGATGCCAGCGTTGGGGATGCAGGAGATGGGGAAAGGCGAGTGCTCGGAGAGGTACTTGATGTGCTCTTTCATCCGGTCGGGGCCGGTGGCGCAGTTGAGCCCCAGCACATCAATGGGATAGCGCTCCAGCACGGCTAGCGCCGCATCGATTTGCGTGCCGACCAGCATGGTCCCCATGATCTCGATGGTGATGGAGACCACGACCGGGCGCCGCTCGCCCTTGCGCTCGAAGGCAGCCTCGAGCCCGTTGAGGGCCGCTTTGACCTGCAGGATGTCTTGGCAAGTCTCGATGATGTAGAGATCGCAACCGCCATCGAACAAGCCCTCAGCTTGCTCGGCGAAGGCATCCCGCAAGCTGTTGAAATCAATGTGGCCCAACGTTGGCAGCTTAGTCGTGGGGCCCATGGCCCCGGCGACAAAGCGCGGTTTCTCGGGGGTGGCGTACTCGGCGGCGACCCGCTTGGCGAGCTCGGCTGCTTCCTTGCTGAGCGCGTAGGCCTGGTCGGCCAGATCGTACTCCTTGAGCACGATTGAGGTACTGCCGAAGGTGTCGGTCTCGATAACATCCGCCCCAGCCTCGAGAAAGTCGCGGTGCACGGTCTCGACTGCCTGGGGCTTAGAGCGGACTAAATATTCGTTGCACCCTTCGTAGTGGGGATCGCCAAAATCCGCTGCCGTTAGCTCCAGGGCTTGGATGGCCGTCCCCATCCCGCCGTCAAAAACAACGACCGGCCGGTCGGGATCGTGGAGACGGGAAAGAAAAGGACTCTGCATAAAATCGATCACTCGCTTTTCGCTTGCTGCCCGAGGCTCTTCGGGGCACTGCCCGAAGGGCTTCGGGACGCTGCCCGCAGGAACTGAGGGCATGGCTGGCTAACGTGACTAACCCCCAGTGTATAGCTTTTTCCAACCGCGCTAGCTTACTGGCGCGCCGCGGCGCAGCAACCGAGCCGTGCGCGCCGGCGCGCGCTCAGGTTACAGTAACAGGCTCCGGCACGCGAGCTGCTGCCGGGGACCCGGACACCGCTGGGATCATGCCTGCCAACCGCGACGCCCGCCAGTTTGCGCCTGCGACCCAGCGCAATCGCGACCCCATCCTGCAAGTCCTGCAGCGCGTTTTGCCTGCCCGCGGGACCGTGTTGGAGCTGGCCAGCGGCACCGGCGAACACGCGGCTTTTTTCGCGCCGCGGCTGGCCCCGCTGGCGTGGCTGCCTTCCGAGGCCGATCCGCGCCTGCTGGCCAGCATTGAAGCCTGGCGCCAGCAGCAGGGTAGCGACAGCCTCTACCCGGTGATCGCGCTCGATGTGCGCGATCCGGTTTGGCCCATCGAGCAGGATGGGCAGCAGGAGGATGGCTTTGCCCCCGACCCGATCGCGGCCATGGCCAGCATCAATCTGCTCCACATTGCCCCGTGGTGCGCTTGCTTGGGCTTGCTGGCGGGCGCGCAGCGCTTGCTACCGGCAGGCGGCGTGCTCTATTGCTACGGGCCGTTCAAGCGCGGCGGCCGGCATACCGCCGCCAGCAACGCGGCCTTCGACGAGTCGCTGCGCGCCCAGAACCCGGATTGGGGCGTGCGCAATCTCGACGCGGTGGCGGCTGCAGCGCGCGATCGCGAACTAGTGCTGCGCGAGACCGTGGCCATGCCAGCCAACAACCTATCGCTGGTGTTCCAGCGCGCGGCGCGTGCTGCTTAGTGATTCTCCCGCTCGCAGCGGCTGTTTTGCCGCAGCGCCAGGACGTAGCGGGGACTGCGGATGTCGGCAACTGT
The DNA here is from genome assembly GCA_003022125.1 of Cyanobacteria bacterium QS_8_64_29. Classification (NCBI taxonomy): domain Bacteria; kingdom Bacillati; phylum Cyanobacteriota; species Cyanobacteria bacterium QS_8_64_29. The sequence continues at coordinate 23,487 of PXQH01000037.1, forward strand.
ATGGAACGGCCGGCCGTCGGCGGCACCGTTAAAGCCGGGCGCCCGCATCAAAATGGCGTTGCCCGGCGTTGCGTCAATCTCGGTTGCGCCCGTCCCAGCACGGTCGGCACAAGTCAAAAAGCGCCCCCAGCCGCTCAAAACGACAATGCAGACCAGGTTGAGGTAGCGCTTGCTGTCGCGGTGGGGCGTAATGCCCAGCGAGCTGGCCGGGTATTTTTGCAGCGCCAGCGCGTTGAATGCCAGCGGCTGCGATAGCGGTGGCGGATCGAGCTGTGCCAGCGCCTGCCGCAGCTGGGCCTGGAGCGCATCGCGCAGTTGCGCAAACGGCGTTCCCGCTAGCGATACCTCGCATGCCGCCAGTTGCTGGCGCACGCGGCGCTCGCCGCTCCCGACGGTCTCATACCAATTACGAGTGGTTTTGCACTAAAATAGGGGTGGCGAGCGGAAGGTAGCTATCGCCATGACCACTGTCTTCAACGTCGACATTGCAGAAAGCCCGCAGCAGTTGCAACAACTCATCCGCAAGCATCGCCACGCTCGAGACCGAGACCGGTTGCGCGCCCTG
>PXQH01000038.1 GCA_003022125.1 Cyanobacteria bacterium QS_8_64_29
CAGGAGCCGCCCAACTCCTTTGCTGCCGATTACGAGGGCTTTGGTAGCGAAGCGGCCATGGAAGAAGCCACTGCCCAAGCCGAGCTGCGCGAGTGACCGCTTGATACCAATTTGAGCAGTAGATGCACGTTTTTCAAAGAATGTAATTCCCATATTGAGGGAATTTCGGAGATCAGAATCTAGTGCACAAGCCACGAGAATTGGTATGACGGCTGGCGCGCGGGGCCGGCATGCGCTCGACCTAGTACAGCCCACGGTGCCTTATGGCCGAATCCACGCGAACGCTCTGTCCTTACTGCGGTGTTGGTTGCGGGTTGGAGGCCGTGCCACCGGCCCACTCCGGTAAAGCCACCCACCGCGATAGCGAAGGCACCCCCATCTGGAAAGTCAAAGGTGATCGCGCCCATCCCTCCAGCCAGGGCCAAGTGTGCGTTAAGGGGGCCACCGTCACCGAGTCGCTGCACAAAAACCGGCTCAAGCGCCCCATGATGCGGGACTCGCTAGACGAACCCTTTCGCCGCGTCAGCTGGGACGAGGCCCTGGGGCAGGTCACCGAGCGCATGCAAATGCTGTGCCAAACCCAGGGCCCGGATGCCATTTGTGCTTACGGCTCGGGGCAGTTCCACACTGAGGACTACTACCTGGCTCAAAAGCTGCTCAAGGGGTACTTGGGCACCAACAACTTTGATGCCAACTCCCGGTTGTGCATGTCCTCGGCCGTGGCGGGCTACGCGCAGAGCTTTGGCACCGACGGGCCGCCCTGCTGCTACGCGGATCTGGAAGCGACGGATTTGGCCTTTCTCATTGGCACCAATACCGCCGACTGCCACCCCATCGTTTTCAACCGCCTGCGCAAGCACCACAAGCGCAACCGCAACGTCAAGTTGGTCGTGGTGGACCCGCGTCAGACCAAAACGGCTCAGGCTGCTGACATCCACCTGGCCCTGGCGCCGGGCACCGACATTACGCTGCTCAACGGCATTGCCCACTTGTTGCTGCAGTGGGGCTATCTTGATGCCCCCTTCATCGATGAATGCGTGCAAGGGGTCCCCGAGCTGGCAGCAGTTGTCCGCCAGTACCCACCGGAATTCGTGGCGCGCCAGTGCGGCATCCGCGTCGACCAACTGGAGGCGGTCGCGCGCTGGTGGGGCGAGGCTGAGCGCGCGCTCTCGCTGTGGTCGATGGGTATGAACCAGTCCGCCGAGGGCACGGCCAAGGTGCGCTCGCTGATCAACCTGCACCTCATGACCGGCCAAATCGGCAAGCCCGGCGCCGGCCCCTTTTCGCTTACCGGGCAGCCCAACGCCATGGGCGGCCGCGAAGCCGGCGGGCTGGCCCACATTCTGCCGGGTTACCGCACGGTCAAAAATGCCGAGCATCGCGCCGAGCTAGAGCGGCTCTGGGGCGTACCCGAAGGACGCATCTCGCCCCAGCCTGGCCGCTCCGCCTGGGAGATCGTCACCGGCTTGGAGTGTGGGGAAGTGGGCCTGTTGTGGATCGCGGCGACCAACCCGGCCGTGAGCATGCCCGATCTGGCGCGGACCAAGGCAGCGCTGGCGCAGTCCCCGTTCACGGTCTATCAGGATGCCTACTACCCCACCGAAACGGCTGCTTATGCCCACGTGCTGCTGCCAGCCGCCCAGTGGAGCGAAAAGACCGGGACCATGACCAACTCCGAGCGCATGGTGACGCTCTGCCCGGCCTTTCGCGACCCGCCCGGCGAGGCCCGCCCTGATTGGGCCATCTTTGCCGAGGTGGGACGCCGCCTGGGCTTTGGCAATGCCTTTGCGTTCAACGATGCGGCCGAGGTGTATGCCGAGTTCGCGGCGCTGACCCGGAATCGCCCCTGCGACATGACGGGCCTGAACCACCAGCGGCTGCGCCAAGAGGGACCGCTGCAGTGGCCCTGTCCCGACAGCCAAGATCCCGAGCAAGCGCGATTGCCCACCAAGCGCCTCTATACGGACCTGCGCTTCAACACCAGCGACGGCCGGGCCCGCGCGATCGCGGTGCACTCGCGCGGGCTGGCTGAGCCCACCGACGATCGGTATCCGTTCGTGCTGACGGTGGGACGCCTCTACGGCCACTGGCACACCCAAACCCGCACCGGCCGCATCCCCAAAATTGCCAAGATGCACCCGCAGCCCTGGCTGGAGGTCCACCCGCGCGATGCCCAAAAGCTGGGGCTGGCCGACGGCGGCCGCGTCGAGGTGCGATCACGGCGCGGGCGGGCTTGGTTCCCGGCCATGCTGACGACCGTGATCGCGCCCGGCATGGTCTTTGCCCCCATGCATTGGGGCGCGCTCTGGGCCGATGGGGCCGAGGCCAACGCCATGACCCATCCCGAGCGCTGCCCCAGCTCCGGGCAGCCCGAACTCAAAGCCTGTGCCGTGCAGCTGCGCCCTGTTGCCGAGCAAGCGGCGCCAGCAACCGCTGCGGCTGCAACCGCTCCCAATCCCTAAGGCCGCGATCGCCCATGACCGAGTACTTCCAATTCGAAGCCGATTTTGTCGAGTCGCTGCGCTGCATCCCCATGCAGGTGCGCCTCAAGCTCGATACCTGCGGCGTCAAGCTCAAGCTGCACCACTGGCACCAGCTCAGCCACCAGCAGCGCCAGACCTTAACCGAGATGCCTTGCAACACCCAGGCTGAGATAGCGGCCTTCCGGCACTACCTGCAGGGCCTTGTCATTGCGCAGACCGGGGAAGCGGCCAAGGAATTTGCAATTGAGCCCCAACCGGCATGGCTGAATCCCCATGCCGTCCCAGCCGAGCTAAGCGATAAAGCCCGCGCCTGGGGCGTTGAACTAGAACCGCAGCAGTGGGCGCAACTCACGCCGCTGCAGCGCTTTGCCCTCATCAAGCTCGCTCGCCCCGGCCACGAAAGCAAAAATTTTCACCCGGCTCTAGTGGAATTTGGCCTATTGAGCGCTTAACAGGTGCTCGAATGACTGCAGCGTCCGTATTAATGATGGCGGCGAGCGGCACGCTCTGCTTTTTGCGAGCCTGAAATTCAGCTTGTGCTGTCCGGATTGGCTGTCTCGGCCTCATCCGAGCTATTTGATTGGGCTGGAGAACTCTCCGAGGCGTCTTGCTGCTGCGTTGAGGGCGGCTTGGGCTCAGGTTTGGGTGTGATCGCAGGATTGTCGGAGGAAGCCGAATCGCCCGATTGAGTGCCGCTCTGTGGAGAAGAACTCGCATCCGAGCTCGATTGAGACGGCGATTGAGCGCTCGAATCGGACAGCGCTGATGAAGAACTCGTTTCTGAATCAGGACTGGAATTCGATTCTGATTGAGCGGGCGCTTGGGACTCAGTTTGCGACTGCGGCTGGAAGTTGGAACGGGTGGAGGCCTCATCCGAGGATTGAGGCTGAGCGGATGGGTCCGACGCGTTTGAGGAGTCTGACGCGGAACCAGACGAGGGACTTAAATCGGAGGCTTGCGTCTCAGATGCCTCCGCTGGCTGGGACTCAGTAGCCGAGGTTTCGCCGGACTGGGATGCCGCTTCTTGGTCGGATTCGCTCTCTGATGGTGTTGACGTCTCGGTGTTGGACTCGGTTGAGGGGGATGCACTCGGCTCGGATCCAGACTGGGCGGCGCTGTCCTGAGTGGAGGACTGGCCGGACTGGGACTCGGACACAGCCGAAGCGGAATCTTGGCTGGCTCGATCCTTTGTCTGTGCCGAATCTTGCACGAACCGCACTTCCACAGTGTCCGTGCGATCGCCAGCCGGCTCTGCATACTGGCAATCTAGCGCGTACTGGCGGGCGCGGTAGTCGAGCGTGTCGTAGCCGGTCGATTCTATAACTGTAGCGCTGCCCACTTGGCCGCTTGCGGTGCCGCTAATGCGAACGGTCGCGCTAGTTTTGATGTCAAAACTAACGTTCATTTGCGGCGTTGGATTGCAATCCAAAACGCTCTCCGACTTTGCTTGGGAGTCTTGTGACCCACTAGAGCCGTTTTTCTGGTTGGAGGCTGCCGGAGCGCTTGCTTGTTGGGGAGGCTGGCTCGATTGAGAGGGCGATTCCTCGCCAGAGCTGTCCTTGTCAGCTGTTTGAGACGTCTCGCTTGCCGAGTCCTCATCGGCTGAGCTGGCGTTGGCTTGATTCCCTTGGGCTTGCTGGGACGACTGGTCGCCTTCAAGCCATTTCTTTTCCTTTTGCGCCAGCCACTGCTTGAACTCCGAGTTTTGGGGCTCTTCGCTAGCTGATGCATTGGCCGACTCAGATGGGGAGTCGGACTGGGACGATTCGGAGTTGCTGTCCTTGCCCGTCGCCGGCTTTTGGGGTTGCTGTTTGGCCAACGCGGCGCTTGGCCCAGATGGGGACTCGGCCTGGGGCGATTGGGGCTTGCTGTCTTTAGCTGTCTCTGGGGCAGCGGCCGACTGCTGAGGCTCAGCGCGATTGGGTCGATCTGATCGGGCGGGCGTCTCCGAACGCCGCTCCAGCCACTTGCGCTCTTTTTGTGCCAACCACTGTTTGAACTCCAAGCGGCTGAGTTGCGAGTCAGCCGAGGCGCTGTCTTGCTGGGATTGGGCGCCAGTGGATGCATCCGAGGCTGGGGACTCGCTCGAATCAGCATTTGGCGAGGATTGCGCCCGATCCGACGGGCTCAACCACTTTTGCTCTTTGCGCGCCAGCCACTGCTGAAAGTCCGACCGCTCCGACTGCGATGGCTCCGACTGGGCCTTCGCCGTTTGCTCGGCTGGTTGGCGATCACTTTGTTGGGAGTCGGTTGCATCGGCTTCGGCACTGTTGCTGCTCGAATCGGTGGCGTTGCGATCGCTCTGCGGCGCAGGAATAACGCCACTCTCCGGCTGCTGCTGTTGTTGGGGCGCCCCCTCTTGCTGGGCTTCTGGTTGCCTCTCCGCTTCCGAGCGTGCTTGCAGCCCTAGCCCATCCTGGGGCTGCACCTGCTCAGCAAGTCCCGACAGGGACTCCCGGACAGGATTGGTGACCTGCGGTGGCGGATCGGGAATGGAGCGGGGTTGGGGAAGAAACTGTCGCCGATCCCCTTCCGATTGCGACTTGGATGGTTGCGGAAACGGCTTCGACTGCGGTGGCTCCGCGCGCTCCGAGCCCGATTGAGGAGGGTTTTTGGGCTGCGGAAAGGGCGTCAGGGCAATGCCGCTGCGCGACCTTGGACTCGAGCCACTGCCTGGTACGCCGCTACTGCCTGGCTCGCCGCTGCCGCGAGGGGGCGGTGCAGGCAGCGGTGGGGGTTCGGAGGGAGCCTGGGAATTGGGAAGCGTGGGCACGGTCCGAGCTGTTTTTGTCCCGCCGTCACCAGTGGCAGTGGCGTTCCCGGACTCGATAAACAGCAGCTTAATGGGATCCTGCGAGGCAGCCCCCCAACCTTCCCAGAAATGAAGCCCAATGGGGAGCGCGATCGCGTGGAAGGCAACCGATCCTAGCAACGTACCGCGGATCAAGCGCCGGCGTGCTGCATGCTCCTGATTGCGCTGCGCGGCCGTGAAGCTCAAACGTGCCATCCAGATCCTGCTGCCATTGCTATACCAACCGTACTGCAGCCCCTCGTCCCACAGGCGTCAGCCCTCACGACTACGACGCAATTGCCGGGTTCCCAACTTTGCAGCTTGCTAGGCAACTGGCAATGCTGGGGCGCTTGCTTCGGCAGTCAGTGGGGGCGCCAGCCAACACCGCGGGTAATCTCAGTTTTACCACAGTAGCTTAGGCCCTTGGGGTCCACCTCGTGGCCGATACTGCCCGGGCCTTGCCGTTTGGGGATGCAGTTTTCTGGGAGGCTGAGCAAGCGGGTAACCGGATTCGAACCGGCGGCATCAAGCTTGGGAAGCTTGCGTTCTACCGCTGAACTATACCCGCAGGATGGACGCCAGCGGCGCTCCCCCTAGGAGTGTAACAGAGCTCTTGGATGGCTATGGGCGATGCTGGATTCGAACCAGCGACCCCTTCCGTGTGAAGGAAGTGCGCTACCGCTGCGCTAATCGCCCGAGCGGGATTGCCACGATAACGTAGCAGCCTGGCGCGCAAGCAACAAGCACGCTTACTCGCTTTGCGGGTATTGCGCCCACAGCTCGGTGGTCGAGCGCAAGCTGCAGTGGTTGCCGTTGCCCAGGATGAGGGGATCGGTTAGCGGCACGCCCAGGTACTGGCCGCCCTGCAACAAGCGCTCGGTCAGCTCGAGGTCAGCCTCGCTAGGCTCGACACTGCCAGTGGGGTGATTGTGGGCCACAATGGCCTGCGCCGCTCCCTGGCGCAGGATCTCGCGGAAGATCTCGCGCGGGTGGACTAGCGTTTCGGTGGCAGTCCCAACCGTGATGACCTGGATGCCCACTAAGCGATTGGTGACATCCAGCAGCAGCACGGCGAAGCGCTCTTGCGACTGCCACATTAGCTCGTGGCTCAGGGCCGCAGCGGCTGCCTCGGGGCTATCGATCGCCATGCGCTCGGTTGGCTGCATTTGGAAGGCGCGTTTGCCCAGCTCGAGTGCCGCCAGCAACGTTGTCGCTTTGGCAGGGCCAATCCCCGGAATACCCATGAGCTCGCGAGGTGTCAAATCGCGCATGGCTGCCAGTGGATCCTGCTGGTGCTGCCCCAGCACCTGCAGCAGGTACTGACCCAACCCCACTGCCGAGAGCTGGCCTGCCCCTTGACCGGTTCCCAGCAAGATGGCGAGCAGCTCGGCTGTCGCCAAATACCGAGCTCCTTGCGCCAGCAGCCGCTCCCGGGGGCGCTCGGTTGCTGGCAAATCGGCAATGCGGAGCCGATAGGTCATGGTCGGGCGCGCCAAGTGTCGCGTTTAGTTTTTGAGCGGGAACTGGCGCGCAATTTCGTCGGTCTTGGCCGCCATGATGAAGTCATTTTTGTGCAGATCGGAGATGGCGTGGGTCCACCACGAGACGGTCGTGCGGCCGTACTCGGTTAGCAGGGCCGGGTGATGGCCTTGTTGCTCGGCAGCCTCGCCTACGCGATTGGTAAAGTTGAGGGCCGTTTGAAAGTCCGGAAACTTAAAAACGCGCTCCAGATAGCGCTCGCCGCCCGAGTCGCGAATCTGCCAATCCGGAACTTGGGGCTTGAGCTCGGCGAGCTCTGCATCGCTGACAGCCGGCGCGTTGCCGGAACACGGTTCGCACCGCTGCGTCGTAAGCTCTGACATGGCGCGATCGCCCCCATTCGCTCGTCTCTGGGCCTCCATTCTACCGTTGCCCGCGCGCCTTATCCGGCAGCAGACGGCTTGCTGTCAAGGCGCATGCCCCCTTAATTTGCCTGGTTGAGAGTTTTGATAGGAGCGGCACGCCATGGCAGACGCTAAAAACGTTTTGGGTGAGTCCCTCGAGATTTGCTGCACTTCCCCCATGACCGGTTTTTATCGCGACGGCAAGTGCAACACTGGCGCCGGCGATATGGGCGTGCACGTGGTTTGCGCGCAAGTGACGGCTGAATTTTTGGAATTTTCCAAATCGCGCGGCAACGACCTCACTAAGGCCGTTCCGGGCTTTGAGTTTCCTGGCCTGCAGCCTGGCGATCGCTGGTGCCTGTGCGCCTCGCGCTGGCAAGAGGCTCTGGAGGCGGGAGTGGCGCCCCCGGTCATCCTGTCGGCAACCCACGCATCCGCCCTGGAGCACGTGTCGTGGGCGCAGCTCAAGCAGTACGCGCTCGATCCGGTTTGAGGGAGCTGCTGCTCGCGGCTCGCTGCAATGGCTGCTGTGACTGGATAATGGAGGATCGGTTAGCGTTATGACCCGCCCCAGAGCTGCCGCTGCTCGCTTCGTTCAGCGCGCGGGCCGATGGTGGCTGGCGGGCGGGCTGTTGTTGTTGCTCGTTGCGAGCTGGGGCGGCTACCGGCAGCTTGCCAGCCACCGACGGCCACCAGAAGCAGCGCTCGTGCTGGGCGGCGCTCAAGCGCGAGAACAGTTTGCCGTCCGCTTTGCCCGGCGCCACCCGCAATTGCCCGTCTGGATTTCTTCCGGATCGCCTGCGCCCTATACCAAGCGTCTCTTTGGGCGAGCAGGCGTTAGCCCGGAGCGCCTGCACCTTAACTACGAGGCGGTCGATACCGTTACTAACTTCACCACTTTGGCTGCCGATCTGCGCGCTCGCGGCATCGATAGCGTTTATTTAATTACCTCCGAGGCCCACATGCCCCGAGCGCTGGCTGTTGGTGAAATCGTCCTTGGCCGCTACGACATTGCCATTCGGCCGGTTCGCGTTCCGTCTTCCATGGCGCCCGAACCGGCCACCAAAACGGTCCGCGACGGCGCGCGCGCGCTGCTCTGGGTGTTTACGGGGCGCACGGGGGCTAGCTTGGCGATCCCGGATCGGCGCTAGGCATCCCGCTCTCGGATCAAGACGTAGGGCTGCACGATCAGCGCGTCGAAGGACTTTTGGGGCGTTGCATTCCAGTCGCTCAACTGCTGGGCCGAGGGTTTGCTGAGGCGCCCGTCCGCAATCCAGCGGCGGACAGTTGCCGTGTCGTCGTTGGCCACCGCCTCGCCTGCATCGAGCAAGTTCAGCCCGCGCGAGACCACGATTAGAGCATCGCGTTGGGCGTGCGGCGACAACCACGACCAAGCAGCTTGGTCCAACTGCGCGGCCAGCGTCTCGCGGTTGGCTGACATGGGAACTGGCGACACTCGCTTGCCCGCTCACCGTAGCAGGCTAGCGTCCGCGATCGTGGAGGGCTTCAACGGCCGCCGCGCAGGCGTCGGCGCTCGCTTGCAGCGCTTCGCGCTTGCTGGCCTGGGGCGGATCGAGCGGTTCCCCAATGCGCACTGTGACCGGCACGGGACGGGGCAGTTTTGCCCCTGGGGGCAGGATGCGCTCGGTCCCCCACAAGCTAACCGGCAGCAGGGGCGCTTGGGCTTTGTGCGCGATCGCGGCAGCGCCCAACTTGGCCTCGGGAATGCGCCCGTCCGGCGTGCGGTGCCCCGGCAAAAAGATGCCAGCCGCCCAGCCCTGCTGCAATGCCCCAACTGCCGCGCGGATGGCCGAGCGATCGGCAGCTGCGCGCTTGACCGGATAGGCGCCATAGAGCCGGATGCCCTGGCTCAGCAAGGGTACCTCAAACAGTTCGGCTTTGGCCATAAAGGCCACGGGGCGGCGGACGCAGCAAGACAGCAGCGGCGGATCGAAGTAGCTGGCATGGTTGCTGGCAACCACCACCGGTCCCGAACACGGCACGTTCTCGGCCCCGTAGACGCGCCCTCGGAAGTAGCACCGAAAGGTGGGGTTGACCGCCGACCACTTAAGGGCCCAGTAGAGTGCCAAGTTAACGGCCGGCTCGCGCGCTCGATTCACTGTCAATGGCTGGATGCAGGCCGAGTCCCAGTCTAACGATCGCCCTCCCAAACAGCGCGAGCAGTGCGCCACTGGGATGGGCTGCTACTGCTAGCGGCAACCGTCATGTCAATCGAACGCCTCGCGTTGCCGGTTGCGGCGGCTTTTTAGCACTGCGGCCAGCGCACTCGCTACCCTAGAGATAGTTGCCACTGCCCGCATTTGCATCCATGACGGAAGTCGCGCTCTACCGCGATCCCAGCGATCCGAGCAATATTGTTCTTGCCAGTCCTAATGGCATTGAGGGCAGCTGGCCCCAGGCCTCGTCCCAAGACTTCCGTCAGGCCGTTGCCAGCGATCCCGACCTGCTCAATGACGTTGAGGGCGACAAGGTTTTGCACTGCCAGGATGGGCGCTTTTGGCTCGCGATTGACTGGGAGCGCGAGCCGATCGTGTTCCAGCTGCGCGCGCTCGACTAGGCCGTCCGGCCGGATCTCCAGCGAGCTCGAGAGCCTACCGTGGTCCAACACCCCCAGGACAACCAGCCCATCTACAGCTACGTCGTTCCAGTGGAGCGCCTGACCGGTCGCGCCAGCGAAGAACTAATGGCGTTTGGCGCTTCGGCTCAAGGTGCCCGCAGCCAGGCCGAGCGAATGCTGGCTGACGATTACGGGTGCGACGCTGAGGGCATCCAGCAGCTGCTAGCGCAGGCCCGCGTCGAGTGCCTGACGCCGTGGTGCTCGCCCGATGGCGGCTAATCAGTCCGATTCGCCGCTCTCGCCCGGTCGGTAGATGGCGCCCAGCGAGCGATCGGCGTTGACCCGGACCACGGCCTCGACTAGGTTGGGATCGGCAGTTAGCGGTGCTACGAACAGCTCCGGGGGCAGCGATCGCCAAAAGTAATCCACGAATTGCGCCACCTCCGCATCGCTCATGCCGGCCTTACCGGCCTCGCGCGCCTGCCGCTCGGCTTGCTGGCGCCACTGCTTGCTAAAGCCGTAGTCGCTGGGCTCGAGCACCAGCAAGCGGTCCAAGTGCGCCCATAGCAGCAGGTAGTTGCTCAGGCGGCGGTTGACATCGCGGGCAAAGGCCCGATCGGCGTCGGTGGTTATGGGGGCAGGCGCATTGGCCAAGGCGTGATCGCGCACCGGGCGCGCCCCCAGAAACCACCCCTCGAATAGCACGAGGTCGGCAGCTGCGACCCGCTCGGGCGCCGTGCGATCCCCGACGCCGCCCCGAGCCGATTTGTCAAAGCGCGGCACCGAGAGCGGAAACCACCCCTGGCGCGCATCCGCCAGCACCTGCACGCCGGCTGCGACATCGTGGGTGCCAGGCGGTCCCCGCCACGCGTAGCGCGGGTCCTGCGCCTGCAGCTGCTGCCGCTGCTCGTAGGGGGCGTACAGGTCGTCCAGCGAGAGGCTGAGCGCCCGATACCCCAAGCGCGCCAGCACGCCGCTAACGGCGGCGGCCAAGGTGGTTTTGCCCGTCCCCTGCAGGCCCAGAATGCCCTGCATGATGGGCCGATGGGCGCGATCGCAGGCCGATGCCAGCTGCAGGGCCAGCGGCAGCCACAACTGCCACAGCAGCCAAAGCCCGCGATTGGGGGAGTCGATGCCCCACTGCGGCGCGCGCTGCAGGATCTCGGGGGCAAGCTGGCAAAAGTGCTGCACGCGCCGCTCGATGGGGGGCGGCGACGGTAGCGTCCGCTCGAGCGCGAGCAACCGTTGCTGCTGCGAGGTCGTCGGTGCCTCACCGTTGAGCCAGCGCCGCAGGATTGCGAGCGCGGCCTCGGGGGGAGCAGGCATTTAAGACCCCAGCTTGAATGCCTCGATGAATAGGCCGTAGGTCACCCCGATTTTGAGCGCGTTGAGGGTTTCGCTGCCCAGGCTCCGCCGGACGGCTCGCCCGCGCGGCCGCCGGCGGTAGATCCACCAGTTGGCGGTTTCAGTTAGCGCCAGCGCGATCGCCGCGACAATGACATCTAGATTGGAGCGCTGGCCGGTGGTTGTGGGAATGGCAGTCCCCAGAAACACACCCAACAGCAGCGCGATCACCAGCAGCGAGGTGCGGCGCCAAGGGTTGCTAAAAAACAGGCCCAGCTGCTGGCCGACCGAGTCGATCAGGTTGTTGAGCCGGGTGTCCTGCACGAGCGCAGCTGCCGCTTGCATTGCTTGCAATGCTACCATCGCCGCGCTCCTGAGCCCGAGTTGCGGAGGCGGTGGCGTTGGGCACGCGAATGTTGCGCTGGGCCGGTCCCCTACAGCAGGCTTGGCAGTCCTTCGAGCGCCACCCACGGGCAATGGCGGCCGCTTCGCTGGTGTGGGTGGTGGCTATTAGCGGCATCGCCTTTTTCTGGCGGCTGGGCAGTACGGGCCTCATTGACGAAACGGAACCGCGCTTTGCCGAGGCGGCCCGGCAAATGCTGGTCACCGGTGACTGGGTGACGCCTTCTTTCAACGGCGAGCCCCGCTTCGATAAGCCGCCCCTGCTCTACTGGCTGATGGCGCTGGCCTATGGGGCCTTTGGGACCCATGCCTGGGCTGCCCGCTTGCCCTCAGCCCTAAGCGCGCTCGCGGTCGTTGCCCTCAGTTGCTACACCCTGCAGCGCTACGGCTGGGCGCGCCCGGACGATGCTCGCACCTCGGGGCGCTCTCAGCGGCGCCAGCGCTGGTTTGCCGCCTGGATTGGGGCGGCGCTGGTGGCCCTCACCCCCGAAACGCTGGTATGGGCGCGCGTCGGGGTGGCCGACATGCTGCTGACGGCCGGCGTGGCGGGGAGCCTGCTGTGCTTTTTTATGGGCTACGCCAGCCAACCGGCGCGGCCGCAAGGAGCGCTCCCCAACCGCTGGTACTGGGCTTGCTACCTGCTGCTGGCCTGCGCCGTGCTAGCTAAAGGCCCCATCGGACTGGTCCTGCCCGGGTTGGCGATCGCAGCGTTTGCCCTCTATCTGGGCCAGCTGCGCGCCCTCTGGCACGAAATCCGGCCGCTTTGGGGGGGCCTCATCGTTTTGGGTCTAACGCTGCCCTGGTACGCGTTGGTAACGCTCCGCCACGGGAGCGACTACATCAGCGCTTTTTTGGGCTACCACAACATCGAGCGTTTCACCGGCGTTGTCAATCAGCACAGCGGTCCCTGGTATTACTACGTGCCCGTGGTGCTGTTAGGGTTTGCGCCGTTCTCGGTCTATCTGCCCCAGGCCATGGCACGCCTGCAGTTTTGGCAGCGGCGCGCCTGGCAGCGCCAGCCCCGGGCGGCGCAGCTGGGGTTATTCGCGCTGTTTTGGTTCGCCAGCACCTTTGCGTTTTTCTCGGCGGCGGCAACCAAGCGGCCCAGCTACATCCTGCCGCTAATACCGGCTGCTGCCGTTCTGGTGGCGCTGCTCTGGAGCGAGGCCATGGTGCGCGCGCCGCGCGCGCGCTCGTGGTGGGCCAGCGGCCTAGCCAACATGCTGCTGCTGCTCGCGGCAGCCGCGGCCCTGGCCTACAGCCCGCAGTTGCTGGGGTCCAACCCGGCCGCCCCCAACTTGGATCGGGCCTTGGCTAGCTCGGCCGTGCCCGAGCGCGGTGCTGCCGTCTTGGGACTGGCAGTCTTGGCCGTTCTGCTCCTGCTCGCGCGGCCGGCAGCGCGCCGTTGGGTGTGGGGGGCTAATGCCATCGGCATGGTGGCCTTTGTGGCGCTGGCGCTCATGCCGGCCTACGAGCTAGTCGACCGGCACCGGCAACAACCGCTGCGGGAGTTAGCTGCGATCGCGCGCCAAGCCCAGCAACCGCAAGAGCCGCTGCTGATGCTAGGCTTTGCCAAACCCAGCGTGGTGTTCTACTCGCAGCGCTCGGTGACCTTCGTTCCCCGGGCGAGCCGTGCCCCGATGGTTGCGAGCGACGCGCCCGCTGAGACCGCCCTAATCCTGGCCCGGCCCCCTCAACTCGAGACAGTAGCGGGCGACTGGACCTGGCAGCGCTGCCTGGGTAGCCGCGGTGCCTATCAGCTGATCCGGGTGGCAACGCCGACAGAGTAGCCCGCAGCGCGCTAGCACTCAGGCATGACCCTAGCAGCGGGCACGGGAGGACTCGAACCCCCGACACCCAGAACCGGAATCTGGTGCTCTATCCGCTGAGCTACGTGCCCTAGTTCCCCCAAGCCTAGCATCGAGTTGCGGATCGAGCGGGTGGGGTGGCCGAGTGCCCCTCAGTTGCTAAATTGGGATAGCCTCATCGCGCTGTACGGCAAGGGCATTGTCTTGCATCCGGCTAGCCAGCGCGATATATACAGATATTGGCGCGAGCGTTGCTGGCTGGGCATGAAACAACTGGGCACCCATCTGGTACTGGATGCGTGGCAGGCGCCCCAGGCGCTCCTCGACGACCCCGAAACCATTCGCAGGACGCTAACCGAGGCAACGGCCGCCGGCCATGCGACGCTGATTGACTTGCACGTGCATCAGTTCAGCCCGCACGGCGTTACGGCGACAGCGACACTAGCCGAATCGCACATTGCCATTCACACCTGGCCTGAGCACGGTTACTTTGCCGCCGATCTGTTTTTCTGCGGCCGCGGCGATCCCCGCCAGGCCCTGGCACTCTTGCAAACTAGCTTGCAAGCCCAGCGCGTGCAGGTACGCGAGATCGAGCGCGGTTTCCCTGCCCCTTGCGATCGCCCCAGCGAGGCGCAAGCGCCGGAGTCGGCGGTTGCCTGAGCGCAGCCAGCGGTCAGCGGGGCGCACTCGCAAAAGCCGCCGGGTTGAGCCAGCTCAGCAGCTCGCAGCGCAACTGCTTCAAGTCCCGATCCAAGCGCTGCTTCAACCACTGGCCCAGGGCATCGAGCGGCGAGAAGGCCTCGCCTGCATCCCAGTTGAGCTCCTGCGTTAGCGGTGTCAGGTGGTTGCCCGGTAGCTGCTGCCGGACGACCAGCTCGGGGAACTGCGCTTGCAGCATGGGGACCAGTTCCCGGCTTTGATCCAGGGTGTCGTTGTCAAACGCAACGAGCAGGTTGCGCCGGATGGCGTAATTTTGGGCGATGAGCTCGCGGGTTTGCTTGGGCGAGGGATCGAATTCCAGATCGAGCGCGCTGGTCCAGTTGAAGCGGTCGCCGAACGGCACCGCGCGGCGGACGGGAAAGTTGTTGTAGGCCAGCAGCATGTTGCCGGCGCGCTCGGGACCAAACAAGCTTCCGCCCAGCAGGTGGAGCTTGCAGCCGACGCTGTGCCCGAGGCCGTAGACGGGCAGGTAGCGCTGCCGGATGGCGCCGCTCGCCTGCAGCCGCTGCAAGACGCCCTCAAAGCGATTGAAGCTGTTGCGCGCGAGGGCCTTGTGGTCGAAGCCGCTGTCAAACGGCGTTGCAATTACGGCAAAGCCGGCCTGCGCTAGCTGCTCCAGCAACCAGCGGTAGGTCAGTTGCGGGGCGCTGCCAATGAAGGCACCGCCAATGAAGTGGATGATGCCGATGGGCGTTGGGGGCAGCAGCACCCACGTTCCCGACAGGTTTTGCCAATGCATGGGGCCAGCTTGCCGGACGCCTGTGTATGGTAACTCGGGCGGCTCCCGGCAAGGGCCACGCGATCGCGCCTACTCGGCGGAGACGGCTAGCTTGCGGTTGCGGCGGCCGCGGCGGGTCAGGCTGTTGAACAGCATTTGGCCGATGCCTTTGATCAGGTTGCCCTCGAGCTCCTGAAACAGCTTCATGTTGAGCCCAAAGGCGTCGTTGGCTTCATCGACGATGCGCTGGGCCCGATCGCCATCGATGGGGAGGCCGTTGAGCGCTTGGCGGTATTGGTACTTGAAGGCCTTCTCATCCGCGATGCGATCGAACTCGTAAAACGCCGTTCCTTCCCCCTCAGCCAGGTTCATGCCCTTTTGGGCCATTTTTTTCAGGATTTGGCCGCCGGAGAGATCCCCCAAGTAGCGCGTGTAGGAATGCGCGACTAGTAGCTCGGGCTCTTGCGCCGATACCTCGCGAATGCGCTGGACGTAGGCTTGGGCAGCTGGCGAGGGGGCAATGCGCTCGGCCCAGTCGGGACCGTAATAGAACGCCAAATCTTGCTCGAGGTTGGGCTTGCGGTTGAGCTCAGGGAAATAAATGGGGGAGACGATGGGGTGTTGGGCGTGCTTAGCCATTTCCTCTTCCATGGCCGAGTAGACGAAGTAAAGGTTGGCGATCAGCTTCCGATAGGATTCTTGCTCGACCGCGCCCTTTAAAAAGCACTTGACGAAACCGACATTTTCCGCCATGCTGTGGGACTTTTTGGTCCCTTCCCGCAGCATTGTTGCCAGTTCTACGCTCATGCTTGCATCCCCGTTGATTTGCTAGCGACGGCCGATGGGATACGACCCACAATCGAGACGGCTCAATAGAACAGCCTAAACGGCACGGCACGCAGCTGGGATTAAGAATTCTTGCAGCAGCAACAGCCAAAACGCCCATATGGCCCGCCATGCGGCTTTTGCAATAGGTACATCCGCCCCGCTCGCGATGAAAACGATCTTTAAATCAAACGGCGCAGTTGCCGCTAGCCGGCTTGCCGAGCAGCCAGCCGCTGGCCCGAGCGCAGGATCTGGTGGGCCAGCATGGCCGCCCCCAAGCCGTTATCGATATTGACAACGCCAATGCCCGCCGTGCAGGCATTGAGCATGGTCAGCAAGGGGGCAATCCCGCCCAGGCTCGCGCCGTAGCCAATGCTGGTGGGAACGGCAATGACGGGCGCATCGGCCGTGCCGGCGACCACGCTGGGGAGCGCGCCCTCCATGCCAGCGACGACAATGAGGACATCGGCGCGATCACTAATGCTGCGGTGGTGCCAAAAGCGGTGCGGCCCCGCAACCCCTACATCCCAGAGGCGCTCGACGCTGTAGCCGCTGCACTCGGCGACAATCGCGGCTTCTTCGGCCACTGGCCGATCGGCGGTGCCGGCCGTGATGACCCCCACCACGCCCGCGCGCGCCGGGATAGCCTCGCGCGAGCCCCAGATTCCCAAGTGGGCCGTTTCGTTGTAGTGGAGTTGCGGCAGGCGAGCTTGGAGCTCGGCCCCAACGCTCGGCTCGAGGCGCGTCGCGATCGCGAGCCCCTCGTTTTGGCCGATCCGCTCGAGCAGGCGCGCGATCTGCTCGGCAGATTTGTCGGCGCCCCAGACCACCTCCGGTACCCCAGTGCGGCTGGCGCGGTCCCAGTCGAGCTTGGCGAAGTCGCCCACAGCTTCAAACCCGCTCAAGCGCTCGATGCGAGCTTGGGCCTCCGCCGGTGCCAGCTCGCCTGCCGCAACGGCGCTCAGAATGCCTTGCAGGCTGTCACTCGGGGCCATGGGCACGCGGGCGGCCTCCAGGAATCCTGAGTTGAGTGTGCCAGAATAAACGGGGCGCGCGTCGGGCTCGAGCAGCCATGACCAAATACGTGTTTGTGACCGGTGGGGTCGTCTCAAGCATTGGCAAAGGGATCGTGGCAGCTAGCTTGGGCCGGCTGTTCAAATCGCGCGATCACTCGGTGTCGATCGTCAAGCTCGATCCCTACATCAACGTCGATCCCGGTACCATGAGCCCGTTCCAGCACGGCGAGGTCTTTGTCACCGAGGACGGCGCCGAAACGGATTTGGATCTGGGGCACTACGAGCGCTTTACGGACACGGCCATGTCCCGCCTCAACAGCGTCACCACGGGCTCGATCTATCAGGCCGTGCTCAACCGCGAGCGCCGCGGGGACTACCAGGGGGCCACGGTCCAGGTCATCCCGCACATCACCGACGAAATCAAAGAGCGCATCCATCGCGTCGCGCGCGATACCCACCCGGATGTGGTCATTACCGAGATTGGCGGGACAGTTGGGGACATCGAGTCGCTGCCTTATTTGGAAGCCATTCGGCAATTCCGCAAGGATGTCGGGCGCAGCAACGTGGCCTACATGCACGTCACGCTGCTGCCCTGGATTCCCTCAGCGGGCGAGATGAAAACCAAGCCCACCCAGCACTCGGTCAAGGAGCTGCGCTCCATTGGCATCCAACCGGACGTGCTGATCTGCCGCTGCGATCGCCCGCTAGAGCCCGCCATCAAAGACAAGCTCTCTGAGTTTTGCAACGTGCCGGTCGAGGCTGTCATTACCGCCCCCGACGCCCACAGCATTTACGAAGTGCCGCTGGTGCTGGAGCGCGAGGGGCTGGCCCGGCAGGCGCTGGAGCTGCTGCAGCTGCCGTGGCAGGAGCCGGGCTTGGGGCAGTGGCAGACGCTGGTGGATCGGCTCCACCAGCGCAGCGCGCAAATCGAGATTGCCATTGTGGGCAAGTACACGCAACTCAGCGATGCCTACCTCTCGCTGACCGAAGCGCTCTACCACGCCGGGGTGGCGCTCGATTGCAACATTCAGCTGCGCTGGGTTAGTGCCGAAGCCATCGAGTGCGATGGCGCAGCGGCCCACTTGCAGGGGGTTGCCGGCATTGTCGTACCGGGCGGGTTCGGGGCGCGCGGCATCGAAGGCAAAGTGGCGGCGGTGACCTATGCCCGCGAAGCCAGCATTCCGTTTTTGGGCTTGTGCTTGGGCTTGCATTGCGCCGCGATCGACTGGGCGCGCAACGTCGCTCAGCTAGGCAATGCCAACAGCGCCGAGTTCGATCCCCAAACGCCCCATCCGGTCATCAACTTGCTACCCGAGCAGCAGGATGTGGTTGACTTGGGCGGCACCATGCGTCTGGGCCTGTACCCATGCCGCCTGATGCCCGATAGCCTGGCGCGCTCGCTCTACCAGCAGGAGGTAGTTTACGAGCGCCATCGGCACCGCTACGAGTTCAACAATGCCTACCGCGACTGGTTCCTGCGAACCGGTTACGCCCTCGGTGGCACCTCGCCGGACGAGCGCTTGGTGGAGACGATCGAGCTACCGGGGCATCCCTTTTTTGTCGGGACGCAGTTCCATCCCGAGTTTCGCTCTCGCCTGGGGAGCCCCCATCCGCTGTTTTGGGGCTTGGTCAAAGCCGGATTGCAAGCGACGCCGGCTGCCCCGACACCCGAGGCGGCAGGCAGCCGCCGCGAGCAGGCAACGCCATCGTTGCAACTGCCGGCTGAAGTGTAGCGGCTGACGGCTGGTTTTGCGCTATCGCATGGGCCCATCCCGCCTTGTTGTTGCCCGCGATCGCCCCTTGATTCCGGGACGCCCGCGCCGGCGCAAGCGGGCGCGCTTTGCCCTAACGGCTGCGGTGGTGGCGTTGCTGGTGTGGGCTGGCAACGCTCTGGTAGCAGCAGACGGCTGGATTGGCTACTGGAACGCCTGGCGTCCGTTTTGGGCCAACAACACCATCGAAGCCCAGCCCCAGGGCGAGGCGCCAGTGCTGTCGCTTGCGCTGCAATCCCCCCGGGCTCGGCAGGAGCCGCTGCGTTCCCTCGCCGAGCGCGGCGATCGCTCGCTGGCGAGCGATCGCGCGCGCTACCTGCTGGCTGTGGATGCCATCGCGCGCGAAGACGGCGAGGCAGCCCTGCGCTGGCTGCGCGATCTGGAATGGGCTTATGGGGCAATGGCACCGCAGATCGCGCAGCAGCGGGCGCGCGCCTACGAACTGGCCGGGCGGCCGGCCGCCGCCCTGCAGGCCTGGCAAGCCCTGCTGGCCCACTACCCCTACGACCCGGTAGCGGCCGAGGCGCTCTACGCATTGCTGGGCAACGACTCGCCCTACCGCGATCGGCCCCTAGAGCAGCGCTTGCCCGATACGGCTTGGATCGAACGACTGGGACCGCGCAGCCGCTTTGCCGGCAGCCAGTCCCGCTACTGGCAGATTGCCCTCTCGCACTATCCCTCGCACCCCAAGGTGTTGCGTCTCATTGAGCAGCGCCTGCAAGCCAATCCCGAACGGCCGCAGCTGATGCTGGCCCTGGTGCGCCATAGCCGCGACGCTGACGGCATCATCGGCATTGTCGATAAGCTCGTCGAGCGCTACCGCAATGCCGAGCGCGACAACGGCGAGCCGGTCATCCAGGCCGCTGACTGGGAAGCCATCGCCCAGGTCTACTGGCAGGCGCGCGAGTACGGCAAGGCCAGCATTGCCTACGCCCGCGCGCCCGACACCCCCGAAAACGCCTATCAGGTTGCGCTCGCGCTAGAGTACGCCGGGCAACAGCAAGACGCCAAGCGCGCCTACCAGCGCCTAGTCCGCGAGTTCCCGCAAGCCGAGCAAAGCTTTGAGGCCCTGCTGCACCTAGCCGACTTTGCTAGCGACTTAGAAACCCTGCCCTATCTCAACCGCGCGATCGCCGATTTTCCCGAGCAGGCAGCCGAGGCCTTGCAGGCCAAAGCCCGAACGCTGGAGGGGCTCAACAACCAAAAAGCCGCCGCCCAAGCCCGCCAGCGCCTGCTGGATGAATACGGCGATACGGCCGTTGCCACCCAATACCGCACCCGCCAGATCCAGCAAAAAGCCAAAGCCGGCGAACTCGAGACGGCGCTGAACTGGGCCCGGGCCTTGATCGAGCAGAACCCCGGCAGCCGCTCCGTTCGCCAGAACGGCTTTTGGGCAGGCAAATGGGCGCTGCAGTTGGGGCGCGAGCAGCAAGCCCGCCAAACCTTTCGCGATATAATCGCGCACCATCCCCGCTCTTATTACGCTTGGCGCTCGGCCGTCATGCTGGATTGGGACGTGGGCGACTTTGACTCCATCGCCGATCGCGTGCCGGAACTGTCGCTGCCCCAGCGCCGGCCGCCGCTGCCGGCCGGAACGGCAGTCGTGGGCGAGCTCTATCGCTTAGCTCAGGACAGCCAAGCCTGGCAGCGCTGGCAGGGCGAGGTGCCCAATGCCACCGAGCTTGGGGTCGAGCGCCAATTCGCCCAGGGCTTGCTGCGCCTGGCTATCGGCGAGCGCCGCCAAGGCATCGCCGAAATTGAGGCCCTCTCGGAGCGGCAAGATCCCCAGGCGCGCGCCCAGTACCGCCAGTACCGACAGCAGCGCCGCTACTGGGAAGCGCTCTACCCCCCGCTGTATATGGAGGTTATCCAGGCCAGTGCCCAGCAGCAGCAACTCAACCCGCTGCTGGCCATCTCCATCATCCGCCAGGAATCGGGCTTTAAATCCGATGCCCGTTCCTCGGCCAACGCGGTGGGCCTAATGCAACTGCGCCCCGATACCGGCGATTGGGCGGCTCGCAACCTAGGCCTCGAATCGCACTCGCTGACCGATCCCCAGGACAATATCCGCATGGGGGTGTGGTTTTTGCGCTGGTTGCACCGCCGGCTTGACGGGAATTCGCTCCTGGCAATTGCCAGCTATAACGCCGGCCGCTCCAACGTCCAGGATTGGGTTGAGGAGCGTGGGGGCAGCATTGAGGATGCCGATCGCTTTGTCGAGGATATTCCCTTCCCCGAGACCCGAGACTACGTCAAGCAAGTGTTGGGCAACTACTGGAGCTACCGGCAGCTCTATCACCCCAGTACCCCCAACCGCCTGACGCAAGCCTCGGCCGCCAAGCGCTGATGGCACTGGCGGGCTGGGATGCCATCGTTTCCCTACGAGCCGCTTAGCCGCCTACGCCAGGCTGTTGCTGCCTCGGGCCTTTTGTGTACCAATACGCTTGTGTCCCCAAACTGCGGGGGCGCTAAATGCCGGAGCCGTTCAAAAACTCCTGAATTTCGCGGTCTTGCAGGCGGCAGCTGGGGGACTGTTGGGCGACTGCGTGGCCATTGCCGTCGGTTTCGGAAGAAACTGAGGACACCACCGATGCCGTCCAAGAATGCTCGCGCTGCAATTCTTGCAGTTGGGTTTCTAGGCTCTCGATGCGATCCACCAGCGCCCGGATGACGTGGGCTTCCGAGTCGGGCAGGTTGCCGTGCTCGAGCGGATTGACCCGCACTCCAGCGCGGTAAACGATCCGCCCCGGAACGCCCACGACCGTGCACTCAGCCGGCACGTCGCGCAGCACGACTGAGCCCGCTCCAATGCGGACGCGATCGCCGATTTGTAAGTTGCCCAAGACTTGGGCGTTGGCCCCAACGACCACATTCTCGCCCAGGGTGGGGTGGCGCTTGCCGCTTTCTTTGCCCGTACCGCCCAGGGTGACGCCCTGATAGATCAGCGCGTAGTCCCCGACGATCGCGGTCTCGCCGATGACTACGCCCATGCCGTGATCGATAAAGACGCCCGAGCCGATTTGGGCCCCCGGATGGATCTCGACCCCGGTCAGAAAGCGGGCTAGTTGCGACAGCAGGCGCGGGATCAGCGGCAGGCCGACGCTGTAGAGCCAGTGCGAGATGCGATGGAACAGAATGGCTTGCAGCCCGGGGTAGCAAAGCAGCACCTCGAGCCAGTTGCGCGCGGCCGGATCGCGTTCGAAAATAATGCCAAAGTCGCTTGCCAGTCTCGATAGCACGGCCAGGACGCTCCCCACTGCACCAGTTGCCGCTGGGATTCTATCCTATCGTTGTTGAGAGCCGGCAGCCGGCCAGAAACGGCGCTAGCTCGCCAGCCGCCATGCTCTTGGTTGCCCTGTTCGTTGCGGTCGCACTCGCCACCTTGGTGGGCGTGGAGTTGCTGGTCTATCTGCCGCTGGCGATCGCGGAGGGCTTGCAGTTAGCGGCTCGCTGGGGGGCGCTCATCGCGCTCGCACTGCTTGTGGCTTGGTGCTTTGGCGGCAGCGGCGATTGAGCCACCTTGGCGCGCTGCCTGGCACAATCAGGTTTAGGCTGTTCGAGCTGCCCTACCATGACCGACGCTACGCCCATCGATTACACCGATTGCCAATCCCTGAGCGAGGTGTGGCCGCGGGCGGCCGAACGCTTTGGCAGCACGCTCGCGCTTCGCATCCGCGAACTGACCCCGAGACGGCGATCAGCTATCAGGCGCTGTACCGGCAGATCTGGCAGTTTGCCGCCGGCTTGCAAGCTTACGGCGTGCAACCCCAAAGTAAGATTGCCCTGTTTGCCGAAAACAGCCCCCGCTGGCTGATTGCCGATCAAGGCATCCTAATGGCAGGCGCTGCCAACGTCGTGCGCTCGGCCCAAGCCC
>PXQH01000039.1 GCA_003022125.1 Cyanobacteria bacterium QS_8_64_29
GCGATCTAGTGCATAAACTACGAGGATTGGTATCAGTTGCCATTGAAGCCACTCGCCTATCTTAAGCGACGGGCGGGCTAGGGGGCAGCGGCCAGCGACAAATCGGTCAGCCAACTGCCCAAGCCATCCAGGATGAGCTGGACCCCAATGGCCAAAATGAACAGCCCCAGGATCCGGGTGAGCGCGCGGATCCCCGTCTCGCCCAGCACGCGGACCCAAAAGCTGGCCGAGCGCAAGCAAAGGTAGGTAATGCCGCCCATCGCCGCGATCGCCAGGGCCGCCGCCAGCAGCTTCAGGGCCGCCTCGGCCGTCAGCGCCCGGCCGGCTTGCGCGGAGATGCCCAAGGTTACCGCGATCGCACCCGGGCCGGCCAGCAGCGGCACGGTCATGGGCATAAAGGCAATGTCGCCAGACTGCTCGCTTTTGCGCGCCGCCGCTTGGTTGTCCTCGCGCGAGAGCCGCGGTTGCGACTCCATGCTGCGCCAGGCCGAGTTAAAAATGACGATGCCCCCGGCGATTTTGACTACATCCAGCGAGATGCCAAAAAAGCGCAGGATGCCGCCGCCAATGAGTAAAAAGGCCAGCAGGATGGCGACCACGTAGAGCGCGACCTTGCGGCTGAGGTGATCGCGCTCGGGACGCGGGACCTCCAGCGTCAGGGCCAAAAAAAACGGAATGCTGCCGATGGGGTCAACGATGGGAAACAGCGCCACCAAGCTCCCCAGCAGGAACTGCCAAAACGGCTGGCTCTGGGCAATGGAGTCGAGCAACGGACCGCCTCAGCTCGGCTAGTGGGAATCTTGGGGAGGCGCCACGCTCTGGCGCAAGCCCAGCGGCGTTAGGACTACAGTGGCCAGCACGGCCAAAACCACCGCTGCGCTGCTTTGCGAGGACATCTGCCCCGAGGCGATCCCGATGCCCAAAACGATCAGCGTCACTTCGCCGCGCGGCAGCATGCCAAAGGCGACTGGCAGCGGCGAGGGCGGATCGGGGGTCAGGCGCTGGACCAAATAGGCGCCGCCCAACTTGCCCGCCACCACGATCGCGGTCAGGAACAGGCCCATTAGCAGCACGATCCCGCCGCTGGGGCTAAACGGGTCGATGGTGCGCATGTCGATCTGCGCGCCGGTAACCACAAAAAAAATGGGGATGAGCAGGTCGGCAATGGGTTGGATCTGGCGCTCCACGCTCTGGTTGAGCTCGGTTTGGCCCACAATCAGGCCCGCTGCAAACGCGCCAATGAGCGGTTCCAGGCGAGCGGCATCTGCCAAAAAGGCCAAGCCAAAGCAGAAGGCCAGCGCCGACAGCAGCAGCGTTCCCCGGCTCTTGAGCAGCCCCGAAAAACCCACGAACAGCGAGCCCAACAGCCGGCTAAGCGCGATCGCCGCCAGCAAAAACAGCGGCGGCATCACCAGCAGCACCAGCACGCCGGCCGGGTCCAGCCCGCTCCCCACAACCAGGCCGTTGACCAGCGTCAGGATCAAAATGCCGGTAATGTCATCCAACACCGCCGCCCCCAAAATGACCTGGCCCGCGCGGGAGCCAACCATGCGCAGCGAGGTCAGGATGCTAATGGAGATGCCAATGCTGGTTGCGGTCATGGCGGCGGCGGCAAACAGGGCGCTGGTGAGATCGACCCCAAAGATTCCCACCAAGCCTCCAAGGCCGGCAGTCAGCGGCATGCCTACCCCCAGCAGCGCCATGATGCCCGCCTGGGGCGCTACCTTGATGAGCTCGCGCAAGTCAGACTCCAGCCCCACTTGAAATAGCAGCAGGATGACCCCCAGCTTGGAGAGGGTTGCCAGGATCAGCCCCTGGGTCTCAAACAACTCAGCAAGGGCAGCCTCCCCCAAGCCGGGATGAAAGTCCCGGATGGCTTGCAGCAGCAGCGAGTCGCTGGCGGCAACGTTGCTCCCCGGCAGCAGCACCACCTGCAGCAGCGACACCCCCAGCACAATGCCCGCCAACAGCTCGCCCAAAATGGGCGTCAGCCGCAGGCGGCTGGTAATCTCGCCCCCAATTTTACTGCCGATGTAGACCGCAAACAGGCTGGTCAAAACCACCTGCAGGACTGGAGGGCCGAGCGGCTGCGAGGTGGCGGCGGCTGGCACTAGCAGTTCGAGAGCGGCGATCTCGCCCATGGGGATTTATTGGAACCGGTTGGCACGCGTGACTTAAGGCAACTTCGCCGATAGGGGTTTGACCCAGCGCAGCCCCCAACTAGTGGCCAAAATCAGCACCACCGATAGCACCACCAAACTGGCAAACAGCACCGGATCGAGCAGGTCGTTGCGCAAGCCCAACTCGGCGAATACGAGCCCCACCTCACCGCGCGGGACCATGCCCCACCCCACCAGCGCAGGGTTGATGCCCTCGTGGCGCGAGAGCGCATAGCCGCTGGCGAATTTGACCGCAAAGGCCGCCAAGATTAGAAACGCCAGCAGGCCCAAACGCGGCCAAGCTTGGGCGTTCTGCCACGGCAGCAGCAGGTTCAGATCGGTAATGGTGCCAATGTAGACAAAAAAGATCGGCACGCAGGCATCGACCACCGGCGACAGCACCTCGCGGATCAGGCGCCGGATTTTGCCCTGCAGGACCAAACCGGCCGTGAACGCGCCCAGAATGGGCGAGAGCTGCGCCACGCTCGCCAGCAGTACCAGCAGCAGCGTAAACATCAGCGCGGGGGTAATGATGCGCCCGCGCGTGGTCAGGGCTTGCTCGAGCTGCACCAGCAGTGGCGACACCCAGCGCCCCAAAAACGTGGCGATGGCCAGGCCCAACATCGTGCCCACAATCAGGCGCAGGATGGTCAGACTGGTGAGGGTGCCTTCCTGCTGGATCCCCAGCACCAGCGACAGCAGCAGGATCCCGGTAACGTCATCCAGAACGGCGGCCCCCACAATGATTTGGTTTTCGGTGGAGCGCAGGTAGCCGTTTTGCTGCAACAGCTGCCGCGTCACGCCCAAGCTGGTTACCGTCAGGGCCGCACCGACAAACAGCGCCGTGAGCAGCGGCACGTTCCAGAAGGCATTGAGCGTTAGCGAGCAGCCCAGCAGGGACAGGAAAACGCCCGTCCCGGCAACGGCAATCACCTGCGATCGCTGGGCTAGGACGCGGTTGAGATTGGCCCCCAGCCCCACCTCGAACAGCAGCACCAGCACACCCACATTGGCCAGCTCTTGTAGGAAAGCCCCCTGGAACCGAAACACCTGTTCCAGCAGGGCCGGGTCGCTGGTTTGGTGCAGCCAGGCACTCCAGCGCAGCACCACCGACTCGGTCGCATCGGATCCCAGCTGGGGCAAGGTCACTAACTGTAGCCCCGAGATGCCAATGGTCAGCCCGCCCAAAAGCGTCCCCAGCAGTGCCGGAAACCCCAACCGGCGGGCCAACTCGCCCCCAAGCAGGGCCGTCAGATAGATCGCCGCCAAATCCAGAATGACGGTCGATAGCGACAGCCCCTCCAGCTCGGCGGCGGATGCCGCCATGAATGGGGCTGTCCCAGGCATCCAAGCCGTCATGGGCGCTTGCCAGGCGCGAGCGGGTGGCTGCGCGCGATCGCGGCCGCCAATCGCCCCGATCCTAAACGACTGGCTAGAATGCAGTGCGATGGTTCCAATCCAATCGCGCTGGATTGAAGGCCCCAGCCAGAGCGGGCGCACGCAGCAGCTGATCGCGGCCTTTGGGCAATGGCAGCAGGCGCAGCTGCCGGGCAATGGGGGGCTAGAACCGGCCACTGCGCTGGTTCTGGCTGCCAACGGCGACAACCGGAGCGCGCTCGATGATCGGCTCGCGCTCGCTGCAGGGGGCAACCTGCCAGCCACGGTCAAAACGCCGCTGGGCGTGATCGCCGATGAGGTCTGGCTGTTCTGGCCGCTGCTGTGCCAGCGCTTGCAGCTGCCAGCCCGGTTCCCCATCCGGCTGCGGCCTGAAACCGAGCAGGCCCTGGCCGCGCAGCTCTGGCGGCCCGCGCTGGATCGCCAAGCCCTGCAGCAAGCGGGCATCAGCGAGTTGCGCGCCGTCTGCCGCCTGCTGGATTGGTTGCAGCTGGCTGGGGCCAGCGGAACGCCGCTGGCTGCACTGGGCCAGCGGCTCGAGCTCGAGGGGGGCAGCGAGGCGGCGCAGGCCCTGGGGGAACAGGGCCCCTCGCTGCTGCTGCAGTGGCGCCAGTGGTGCCTGGCGCGCGGCCTGCTCACCTACGGGCTAGCCTACGCGCTCTACAGCGAGCAGCTGCTGCCCGATCCGGACTACCGGCAGCAGCTAGCGCAGCGCTATGGCGCCGTTTTTGCCGACGATGCCGACGACTACCCCGCGATCGCGCGCGATCTGCTCGAGGTATTGCGCGAGGCGGGAGCCCCCCTAACCGCCACCTTCAACCCGGACGGCCAAGTGCGGCTGGGCTTGGGGGCCGATCCGGATTGCCTGGCCGGCCTGCAGGCGTACTGCCGGCGCGAGGCGCTGCCGGAGCCAGGTGATGCCGAGCCCGAGCGGCCCGCCGCCCTCAAGCAATCGGTTGTGGCAGCCGTCCGCAACCCTGGCAGCGCTCAGGCGCTGCCGCCAGCGTTTTGCACCCTCGCCACCACCGCCCGCGCCAGCTTGCTGCGCCAAACCGCCCAGGCCATCGCGGCAGCGGTGCACCGCGGCGAGGCAGCGCCGCAGGACATTGCTGCGATTGCCCCCGGCCTGGACGCGATCGGGCGCTACACGCTCACCGCCATCTTGCGGCAGCAGGGCATCCCCGTGGCGCCGCTCAACGAGCAGCGGCCGCTCAACAGCTCGCCCCCCGTCCGGGCGCTGCTGACGCTGCTGGCGCTGATTTATCCCGGCCTGGGCCGCCTGCTGGATCGCGAAGCCGTGGCCGAGATGCTGGTCGAGCTCAGCCAGCAGTCGGGAGCGGCCCCGCCTGCGGCACTCGAGGCCGAACCCGCGCCGGCACCGGCCATCGATCCGGTGCGCGCCGGCTTGCTTGCCGACCACTGCTACCACCCCGACCCCGAGCGGCCGCGCTTGCTGGCCGCGACAGCTTTCCCGCGCTGGGATCGGCTGGGCCACCGCGCGACGCGCGCCTATCAGGGCATCACCGACTGGATCGCGCGCGCCAGCTCAGAGCAACCCAGCGTGCCTGCGGTCCTAGAGCGCGCCATTCAAGACTTTCTCTGGCGCGATCGCCCCTTGCCCTACGAGCGCTCGGCTGCACTGCGCGAGCTCATGGAAACCGCCCAGCACTTTTGGGGCGTTGCCGATCGCCTGGGCGATGCCAGCGAGGCAACCGCGCGCTTCATTCAGCTGCTGCGCCAGGGCGCCGTTGCCGCCAACCCCTACCCACTGCGCCCGGTCTGGGGCGGCCAGGGCGCGGTCACGCTGACCACCGTGTACCAGTACCGCGCCAGCCGCCAGGTGCACCGATGGCACTTTTGGCTGGATGCCGGCTCGCCGCTGTGGCTCCAGGGCGGGGCCGCCGCTCTAGCCGGCGCCCCGCAGTTCCTGCGCGCCAGCTCCGGACGGCCGCCCACTAGCGAGGAGAGCGCTGCCCGCGACCGGCAGCGCCTGGAGCGCATCCTGCGGGATCTGCTCGGGCGGGCGCGCGAGCGCGTCTACCTCTGCCACAGCGAGCTGGCCGTCAGCGGGGCCGAGCAGGACGGGCCGCTGCTGCCGTTGGTGCACGCAGCAGCTGCGACTGACCCCTAGCCGCTAGGCGTTATCGAGCGCCGCAATGCCCGGCAGCTCGCGCCCCTCAATCAGCTCCAAGCTGGCGCCGCCGCCGGTGGAGATGTGGCTCATGCGCTCGGCAACTCCCATGTTTTCCACGGCCGCGACCGAATCGCCGCCGCCGATGATGCTGGTGAGGCCCTGGCTGCTGGTGAGATCGGCGAGGGTGCGCGCGATCGCCTCGGTACCGGCGGCAAATGCCTCCATCTCGAACACGCCCATGGGCCCGTTCCAAATGGCGCTTCGGCAATCCGAGAGGGCTTGCTTGTAGGCCTCGACCGTATCCGGGCCAATGTCGAGCCCCATCCAGCCTTCGGGGATGGCGTCGGCGCTCACGGTTTGGGTGTTGGCGTCGTTGGCAAAGCGATCAGCCACGACTGCATCGGTGGGCAGCATGAACGTCACGCCGCGCGAGCGGGCCTGCAACTCCAGATCTTTGGCCATATCCAGCTTTTCCTCTTCCACCAGCGAGCTGCCCACGCTGTAGCCGCGCGCCTTGTAGAAAGTAAAGCTCATGCCGCCGCCGATCAGCAGCTTGTCGCATTTTTCTAGCAGCGTCGAGATGACCCCAATCTTGCTGGAGACCTTGGAGCCGCCCACGATCGCGGCAAAGGGCCGTTGCGGCTGCTCGATGGCGTTTTGCAGATAGGCCAGCTCTTTCTCAATCAGGTAGCCGCCTACGCAGGGGCTGAGGTGGTGGGTGACGCCTTCGGTGGAGGCGTGGGCGCGGTGGGCGGTGCCGAAGGCATCGTTGACGTAGGCATCGGCATTGGCGGCTAACTGGCGGGCAAATTCGGCATCGTTGGCTTCTTCCTCGGCGTGGAAGCGCAGGTTCTCCAGCAGCGCGACCTGCCCGTTTTGCAACCCGCCAATCTTGCTCGCTACTTCCTCGCCAATGCAGTCGTTGCACTTGACAACGGCTTGCCCTAGCAGCTCCGAGAGCCGCCGCGCGATGGGATCCAGGCGCAGATCGTCCTTGACTTGCCCTTTGGGGCGGCCCATGTGGCTGCACAGCACCACCCGGGCCTGCTTGCCCATCAGGTCGCGGATGGTGGGGAGGGCCGCGCGAATGCGGGTGTCGTCTGTGATGTTGCCGCTGTCGTCAAACGGGACGTTGAAGTCAGCGCGTACCAACACGCGCTTGCCAGCCAAATCGGACGCCGACAAATTTGCTACAGTTTGTTTGGCCATTGCCTCTACCTCGCTTTCTGCCTGCTCGCCAAGGCCCTGCCAGCGGCAAAAGCCTCGTGCTGATTGTACCGTCGCACGTTGCGCGGACGGGAGCGCCATGTTCCAAACGATCTTGTTTCCGGTCGATCGCAGCCGCGAGACGCGCGAGGCCGTCGAGACGGTGGTCGATCTGGCGCGCAAGTACGACAGCCGCCTGGTACTGCTGGCCGCGATCGAACGCTCAGAAACCGATAGTGGCGAGGCCGAAGGCGAACCCTCGCCCCAGCAAGCGGCGACCGAGCTGCTCCAGGGCTACCAGCACTTGCTGGGCCAGTACGACCTCGAAGCCGAGACGCTACAGCGCGAGGGCATGCCCTCGTTTGCCATTTGCGATGTGGCCGATGAAATTGGGGCCGAGCTGATCGTCATGGGCTGCCGCGGCGTGGGCATTAGCGCCGAGGAGCTGGCCGAGAGCGTCAGCAACCGCACGATCAACTTTTCGCCCTGCCCGGTCTTGGTCATTCCCTAGCGCCCGAGCAGCACGGCAATGGCGATCCAGTGGTATCCTGGCCACATTGCCAAAGCCGAGCGGCAGCTCAAGGCGCAGCTGCGCTGGATCGATGTTGCCATTGAGGTGCGGGATGCCCGCATTCCGCTGGCCTCGCACCATCCGCAGTTGCCGGCGTGGCTGGACAACAAACCGCGGCTGACGGTCCTCAACCGCATGGATGCCATTCCCCGCGCGCGGCGCCAGCAGTGGGCAGTGTGGTTCCGGGCGCGCGGCGAGCGCGTCTGGTGGACCAACGCCCAGCAGGGCAGCGGGGTCCCAGCGCTCAAAAAGGCCGCCCAAGCCCTAGGGGAGCAAGCCAACGAACGCCGGCGCCAGCGCGGCATGCGCCCGCGCGCCGTCCGAGCGGCTGCCTTGGGGTTCCCCAATGTGGGCAAATCGGCGCTAATCAACCGACTGGTGGGCCGCAAAGCTGCTGCCAGCGCCCGGCGCGCCGGCGTGACGCGGCAGCTCAACTGGATCCGCTTGGCTCGGGGGCTGGACCTGCTGGATGCGCCCGGGGTCATGCCGCCCCAGCTAGACGACCCCGAGGCCGCCATGGCGCTCGCCATTTGCGGCGACATTGGCGAGGGAGCTTACGACAGCGAGCGGGTGGCGGCTGCCACCATCGACTGGCTGCTGGCGCTGGGCTGGGCGGATGCCTTGCACCAACGCTACGGCATTGAGGCGTCTGAGTGCGGCGGAGAGGCGGCGCTGCAGGCACTGGCCGAGCGCCGCTTTAGCGGCCAGACGCAGCAGGCAGCCGATCGCATCCTGACCGACTTTCGCCAGGGCCGCCTAGGGGCGATCGCGCTGGAGTTGCCCCCCAGCGAGCCCTAGACCGCTTGCGCTTGCAGCTGCGCTTCTGTGACCCAGGCGCTGTGGAAACCGTAGGGCACCCGCTGCGGCAGCAGTACGCGCGCCACGGGCTCGGCCTCGAACGCCTGCGCGTCCACAAAGACCAGCTCGGAGCGCTCGGTATTGGTGTCGTGGACGATATCGAGCAACCAGCCGACATCTTCGGCTGTTTCGTCCGGATGGGGCACAAACGAGGGATCGCCGCCGTAGCGCCCCTCGCCAAAGGCGTGGACCTGCGTGCCGCCGTTGGCCAGGTCGTGCTTGAGCAGCCCATCAAACAGCGGCGTCCGGGTGCCGCTCACCATGCGGGCCGTGTAGCCGTAGCGGGTGGGGCGGCCCAGCCAGCGATCATTGAGGGCTGGGAACTCCGAGAGCGGCTGGGCCAAGCGCTCCTCGCGCACGCCGCCGGTGCTCAAGTTGAACCGCCAGCGGTGGAGGCGGGGCGCGTCTGCCTCAGGGTCGGCGCTGGCATCGCTGGGCTCCAGGACTTGGGTCGAGCTCATGCGGCAGGCTACCAGCACCACCTCATCGCCTTCCTCGTAGGCGTTGAGCGTGTGGAAGACAAAGCAGCTCGGGGCCTCAAACCAGCGGATGCTGTGGCGATCGCCGTGGCGGGGCAGGATGCCAAAGCGGGCAGGGCGATCGGGCTCAAAGGCCAGCGGCGATGCCCCGCGCTCGGCGCGCTCGCTGCGGTACGTCAGCGGCAGGTCCATAAACAGCGTGTAGTGCTCGGTGATGGCAAAGTCGTGCATCATCACCCCCACCGGCAGATCGATGGGCTCGCTCCAGAGCAGCTCGCCCGAAGCGTCGGCCAAGCTGTACCGCAAGTAGGGCGGCTGGGTGAGCGAGTAGCCGTAAAACGGCATCTCGCCGGTGACCGGGTCCACTTTGGGGTGGGCGGTCACCGGCGACTGCAGCTTGCCGCCAAAGTCGAACGGCCCCAGCGTCTCCAGCTCGGGGGCGCGAACGGCATGGGGCGCGCCGCCTTCCCAGAGCGCCAGCAAGCGCCCGCCGTGCCACACCAGCGCCGTGTTGGCCGTGTTTTTAACAGTGCCATCCGGGTTGCCATCAGCGGGCTCCAGCAGCCCCCACCACAGGGCCTCACCGGCTTGGCGCTCGCGCTGGAAGCCGCGAGTGCGCACGTAGCGGTTGTGATAAGACGCGCGGCCGTTGCGAATGCGAATGCCGTGCAGCATGCTGTCGCCATCGAACCAGTGGTAGGTCCCCAGGGGCGAAAACTGCGGGTTGGGCCCGTTGCGCACGAACAAACCGGCGATCTGGGGCGGTAGCGTGCCGATGACAGGTAGATCGTCGGCGCTGGTCTCGGTGCGGATGGGGGCGTAGTTGCCAGCTAGGTAGGGGTTGGTCGTGGGGGCGGTTGCGGTCATGGGCCTAAATCGGGCGCTGACCGGCAGCCTAGCGCAGGTGGCGCTGGCCCTGCGGCGCGATATCATCAGGCAGGCAGCAGCCCGGCACGCGTGCAACCCTCGCCATGCAACCGTCCCACTTGCCCCACCGCACCAAGATTGTGGCGACCGTCGGCCCCTCTGTGCTGCAGCCGGGCGTGTTGCGCCAGCTCATTCAGGCGGGGGCGACCACGCTGCGGCTCAACTTCTCCCACGGCACGCACGAGGATCACCAGCGCAGCATTCGCGCGATCCGCCAAATGGCCTTCGAGCTCAACCAGCCCGTGGGCATCTTGCAGGACCTGCAGGGCCCCAAAATCCGCCTGGGCGAGTTCGAATCGGGGCGAATCTCGCTGGCCCCCGGCGACCCTTTCGTGCTGACGAGCCGGCCCATCGTGGGCAACCGTGAGATTGCCTACGTCAGCTACAACTCGCTGGCTGAGGACGTGCCCGAGGGGGCCACCGTCCTGCTCGATGACGGCAACGTCGAGCTGGCGGTCGAGGCAACCTATCCCGCGCGCAAAGAAATCCACGGCCGAGTGGTGGTGGGGGGCGAGCTCTCCGACTACAAGGGGGTCAACTTTCCCAACGTCTCGCTCTCCATCCGGGCGCTCACACCCAAAGACCGCAAGGATCTGATGTTCGGGCTGGATCAGGGCGTGGACTGGGTGGCGCTGAGCTTCGTGCGCAACCCGCAAGACGTGCTCGAGATTAAAGAGCTCATCTCCAGCGCCGGCAAGGCTGTTCCGGTGGTCGCCAAGATTGAAAAGCACGAGGCGATCGCGCAAATGGAGGCGGTGCTCTCGCTCTGCGACGGCGTTATGGTGGCGCGCGGCGACCTGGGTGTGGAGCTACCGCCCGAGGAAGTCCCCCTGCTGCAGAAGCAGCTGATCGAGACCGCCAACCGCTTGGGCATTCCGGTCATTACGGCCACCCAAATGCTGGACAGCATGGTGAACAACCCGCGGCCCACCCGGGCCGAGGTCTCGGATGTGGCCAACGCCATCCTGGATGGCACCGATGCGGTCATGCTCTCCAACGAGACGGCCGTGGGCAAGCATCCGGTCAAGGCCGTGACCACCATGGCGCGGGTCGCCCTGCGCATCGAGCGCGACAACTTCCCCACGCGCGAGCCCACCGGCGCCGACACCACCATTCCCAACGCCATCTCGGAGGCGGTCAGCCGCATTACCAAGCAGCTGGATGCGGCCGCCATCATGACGCTGACCAAGACCGGGGCGACTGCACGCAACGTCTCCAAGTTCCGCCCCTACCCGCCCATCCTGGCGGTTACCCCGCACGTGACCGTCGCGCGGCAGCTGCAGCTGGTGTGGAGCGTGCAGCCGCTGCTGGTGCTGGATCTGCCCTCAACCGGGCAGACCTTTCAAGCCTCAATTGACGCCGCCCAAGCTTCCGGCTGGTTGGCGGAAGGCGATCGCGTGGTCATGACGGCCGGCACGCTGCAAGGCGTGGCAGGCTCCACCGATTTGATCAAGGTTGAGGTGGTCACCGCCGTTTTGGGCCAGGGGACAGGTGTCGGCCAGGGCCGGGTCAGCGGTCGGGCGCGCGTGGCCCATACCATCCGCGAGCTGGGCAGCTTCCAACCGGGCGACATTCTGGTCACCCCCGCCACGGATGCCGAATTTGTCGAGATCATCCGCCAGTCGGCCGGCATCATCACCGAGGAAGGCAGCCTGACCAGCCATGCCGCGGTCATTGGCCTGCGGTTGGGCATTCCGGTCATTGTGGGCTTTAGCGGCGCGACCGAGACCATCCGCGAGGGGGCCATTCTCACCCTGGACGTGCAGCGCGGCTTGGTGTATGCCGGCGCCCGCTCGGGCAAGCCCACGCCCGAGTCCCCAGCGCAACTGTCGGTGGACTAGCGATCACCTTCATACCAGCGGCTAGCACGGGGGCGTGCTGGCCATCTAACAGTTTTTTGGCAAATAGATTGATATTGTATTTCAATAAAGGTAGTTTACTGGTAGCAGCGACCAGGGTTGCTGCCAACACGAGCAAGGAGGTCAGCTATGTCTGACAATCTCGGTCGCATCCAGATCGACATCACCGAGACCGAAGCTGCTACCACCACGGCCGTTAGCTCCGGCTTTGACGGAGCCGATGGTGGCAAAGACGGTGCCGGTCCGCCCCGATCATAGTGGAGTCACTCAGCTAGTAGCAGCTAGCAAGAGCACAACTGCCAGTGGACTAGTAACGGCCTAGCGGCATTGAGCCGCTAGGCTGTTGCTTGCGGTCAACCCCCCTTACCAGTTGATCGAATAGTTGATGCTAAACCGCCGGCCGCGTGCAGCCGGCCTAAATTGGGGGAACCCAGGGAAAGCATTTGCCTGGGTGGGGGCAGTCACGTATTGGTTGTTCGAAAGGTTTTCAATTCCAATTGTGAGTTCCCCGGACCCGATCTGAATGTTGCTTATGTAGTCTAAAACTACATAGCTATTGACTGGAGCAGCATCAGCTTCAACATTGCGGTTCCCGACAGACAGAACTTGAAAGCGGTTGCTCCAACTAGGCGTGGTCTGGTTCTCCAAATAAGCAGTCACCTTGACAGGTGGGATTTGACTGGTAGGCAACTTAGTAAAATTACCATTGTTGTTGTTGTTGTCCGAACGTCCCTGAGTCCACGTAAAAGACCCGCCAAGCTTCCAACGCTCGGCCGGTTGCCAATCTACTTTGGCCTCTACCCCCCAGGTATTTTTGGGGTCGCGCTTAATTGTCTTAATCGTTCGGCCCGACTCTAACTCTCGCGAGCTAAACCTAACTCCCAGCTCGGAAAAGGTATAGAAGCTCGATATTGAGGCCTGGACCGAATCCCAGTTGCCGCGCAGTCCCACTTCGTAGTTATCAACCACTTGCGGCTCCAGATCGAGTTCATCAACCCCCTCGCGGATACCGCGACCAACGTCCGGAATTTGAAATCCTTGCGAGAAAGCAGCGTAGAAGTTCAAGCCATCGGAAATGTCATAGGTTGTGCCGATGTTAAAGACTGTGTCATTAATACTGACATCCTGTCCCGGTTGAGTGCCTAAATTGTCTGCTCTGGTGAAGTCGGTCTCAAAACTATCGAAGCTAACGCCAATTCGCTCGTGGCGTACCCCGCCGCGCAAGTTCAAGCGATCGGTTATTTCCCAATCAAGCTGAGCAAATGCACCGAAAGATTCAAGATTATAGCGTGGGGCCAGTACCGTTTGTTCGCCAGTGTTGCGGAACTTATTATTTTCAACTTCTTCCAGAACGTTTCTGGGTTGAAAGTTGGTTTCGTTGACGTAGTCTGCTCCCCAGACCAGGTTGAGCTTATCGTTGTCTGCGAGCGGCGTTTCTGCATCCAGGCGGAAGCCCCATTGTTCGTTCTTTGCAATGGTTTGTTTAGGAGGATCGTTAAAATCAAAAACGCCGACCTTATTTTCAAAGTCGCGGTAGAAAACCTGCGCATCTAGGTTGCCGCTTAAAAAATCCTCGTGAGAATAACTCAGATTGAGCACTACATTATCTCTGCCCGGCTTATCTTCAATATCGAGCTCTTCTACCTCTTTGGCAAAAGCTATTTTCCCTGGCGTATTGTCTGCGCTGCGAGCAACAAAGTCAGTATCTTGTCGCTGGTTGAATAAGTTAACGCTAAATTGGACGCGCTGCTCGTTAGTAATGTCTGCCCCTAGCTTGCCGAACAGGTTGGTGCTCCGGGAGTTACCTAAAGAATCGCTACTAGTCAGACGCCCAGGTATCCGGTCACTTTTGGCATCAAAGAATGCACCAACTGAATCAAAAGATCCTGTAAAAACGTAGTCAAGATCGCCAGCGTTGCCCGTCAGTGTTTGCTCAAGGGTAAAGCCCAGGCTGTCGTCGAAATTAGTAGTTGAGCCGTTAAATTCAAGGCTTGTCGTTGCGCTAAACGGGTGATCGCCAGGCGAACGCGTAATGATGTTGATGACACCACCAGCAGCATTGCCACCATAAATTGCTGTGGGACCGCGCAAAACCTCAATGCGCTCGATGGCAGAAGGGTCAATTGTGGCAAAGTCTTTAAAAGAATCGCGATTGTTTGATTGCGGAACGCCGTCAATTAGGACCTCAAAATCGCGACCGCGTAATGTCTGGCCGAGTGTAGAGGCAGCTTGCGTCGGCGCCGCAAACCCGGGGACTGTCTTACCCAGAATGTCCCCGACATTGCGCGATAAATTTGATTGCCGCTCGATCTCTTCGCGATCGACGACGGTGACGGAGCGCGGTACGTCCTGCTCGCGCTCCTCCGTGCGCGTGGGCGTGACAATTAGCTCAATGGTCTCCTGCGGTTGCTGCTCCGCAGCCGTCCCCTGTTGCTGAGCAGGTTCGCCCTCGGCTTCCGGTGCCGCCTGCTCGTCGGGTGCCTGCGCCGTGACTTGTTGGGTGGAAGCCGCCACGCTCAGCCCCTGCGGCCCGGAGCTAACCTCAGCTTCAGGGATGGCATCGGTGCCCTCTAGCACTACCCGCACCGTGTTGGGGTACTGCTGCACCACCTCTACCGAGACAATGCCAGAAGCTGGGTTCTGGCGGCTGAAGCCCTCCCCTTGAGCAAACTGCAACTGCGTGTTAATAACATCAATTGCTAGCGTTTGCCCGTAGCGGGTTTTGAGCGTCTCTAGCTGCGCGCCATTAGCGGCTTGTAGTTGCACGGTCACGCCGCCGTTGCTGCTATTGAGCTGGACGCCGGTAATGGCAGTTGGCGCTGCTTGTGCCACTTGCGGGGCGGCAGCCAGCACGGCGCTGGCAATGCCCAGTTTGGAGAGCTCCAGTCCCAGTCGCATAGAATATTCCTCACAACGTCAGTAGCAAAACGGTAAGATTGCTGAAGCGCTCAAACCGCAGCACTGACGGTGCAATTTAGAATAGTTTGCAATAAGCGTTCCGCTAACTTAAATAATCTTAATCTTATGCCCTAAAGAGGAGGTCAAGCCGTGAAGCGACTGCGCGCCCAGTGGTGGTTGTACCCTTTGCTAGCCCTGGCCATGCTGGTGTTTGTGGCCTGCAGCGGGACTGACGAGTCCCAGGATGCCTCCAGCTCGTCTCAGGGGACGCGCACTATCGAGCACGCCATGGGGACTGCCGAGGTGCCTCAAAACCCCGAGCGCATGGTGGTTCTGGATTACGGGGCTTTGGAGAACATCCTGGCCCTCGGTGTGCAGCCGGTAGGCGTCCCGCTCAACAGCAACCTCGACCGGCAGCCCGAGCTCATCCGGCAGCGCTTGCAGGGTGACCCTGAAACGTTCCGGCCCGGCCAGCCCAATCTGGAACGCTTGCTGCAGTTGGAACCGGACCTAATCTTGGGCAGCAAGCCTTGGATCGGCCAACACTACGAGCGCCTCTCCCAGATTGCCCCCACCGTGGTTACTGAGACCAATAACATGAAGTGGCAGGCCAATCTCAAGTTTCACGGCCGCATGCTAGGGCGCTCTGAGCGAGCCCAACAGCTGCTCGACGAGTACCAGCAGCGCTTAGTGCAGTTCCGCCAGCAGCGCGATGCCGGGGGCGAACTAGAAGTATCGGTAGGGCGAATCTTCCCAGACCGCGTCCGGCTCTACCTCAAGGACTCATTTAGCGGCAACATCTTGCAAAAAGCTGGCCTCAAGCGGCCAACGGCGCAAGATAAAGACACCTACAGCCAAAAAATTAGCAAGGAGCAGTTCCAAATGCTGGATGGCGATGTCATGTTCGCCATTGTGGTGGGGCAAGAGGCTCGGGCAACGCTCGACCAATTCCGGCAAGACGCGCTCTGGTCGCAGCTCTCGGTAGTTCAGAGCGAGCGAGTTTATCCCGTTCCCGGTTATTGGGTAGGCTCCAGCATCCTAGCCGCCAACCAGGTCGTGGATGATCTGGAGCGCCACCTGCTCGATGGCTAGCGCCCCCTAGGCTGACCCTCTAACGGTTTTTGCAATAACTAAGTTGACACTATATCTCAACAAAGCTAGTATACCTAGCGGCAGTCATTGGTACTGCCGAAACGAAAACAACGAGACAGGAGGTCAGCATGTCTGACAATCTCGGTCGCATCCAGATCGACATCACCGAGGCCGAAGCTGCTACAACCGCCGTCAGCTCCGGCTTTGATGGAAACGATGGCGGCGCAGACGGTTATCCCCATCGCTCGTAGTGGGGGACTTAGCTAGCAGCTAGCTAGCTAGCAATCGCGCTAGCGCGATGCGGGACAGCGGCAAATAACCTGTAGCGCCTCTGCAGGAAGCTGTTGCCGCTGTTCCGCACCGTTAATACCAATTTGAGCAGTAGATGCACGCTAACTAAAGAACATGACTCCCATATTGAGGGAGCTTTGGAGGTCGAATCTAGTGCACAAACTACGAGAATTGGTATAACATTGTTCTCCCTAGGCGCTACTGAACCGGCTCACCATGAAAGGACTCACCCCGTTACTTGCCCCGTACTCGCTCGAGACCTTTTTGGCGCAATACTGGGGCCAGCAAGGCCTCAAGTTAGAAGCCCCGGATCGCACCCGCTTCCAGCACCTGTTTGGTTGGGCGCAGCTCAACGAGCTACTCAACTACCACGACAAACCCCATCCGCACTTTCGCCTGGCCTCGGACAAGAAGGTGCTGGATGCTTCAGCCAACGACGACTTCCTCAAGCACTGCCGCAATGGGGCGACCCTCATCATCGACGGCGTCCACAAAAAAATCCCCGCCATTGCCGAGCTTGCCTCGGCCGTGCAGTACGAGCTGGGTTTGGGCCACAGCGCCCAAGTCAACGCCTACTGCTCCTGGTCTGGCAAGCAGGGCTTCGATCGCCACTACGACACCCACGAAGTCTTTATCTTGCAAATTGAAGGCAGCAAGGAGTGGTTCGTTTTTGACGATACAGTGGGCCACCCACTTGCTGGGAGCCAGACTCTCCCAGAGCAAGCCCCGCAAGGCGAGCCCTACATCCACACCACGCTGGAGCCGGGGGACTTGCTCCACATTCCGCGCGGCCACTGGCACTATGCCCTAGCCCAACAGGAGCCTTCCATTCACTTGACCCTGGGCGTGCGCTGCCACACCGGCGTTGACTTGGTGGACTGGCTCAAGCAAGAGCTACAGCAAGAGCCAGCTTGGCGCCAAAACCTGCCCCCTGGTACGACCGAGCTAGATTCCGCCACGCTGGCGCGCTACGTGGACGAGCTCGCCGAGCGGCTGAAAGCGCGCCTCGCCAGCCCCACCCTCAGCAGCGAGTATGCCGACTACCTGGCCAGCCAGCAGTCGCCATTTTGCAACTACTCGGTGCCTTACCAAGTGGGCTTTGGGCTGGACCAAATTGGGCCAGAGACAGTCTTTAACCGCCCGCGCTACCAGCGCACGTTTGTCACCTTTTTGCCCGAGCAAGGCAAGCACAAGATCCGCTGCGGTCGCAGCGAGATTAAGCTCAAAGGCGTGCCGCGCACGTTCCTAGATAGCGTCTTGGGTAGCGATCGCTTTAGCGGCCAAGACGCCTGGAACTGGCTGCCGGACTACGACTGGGCCAGCGAAGTGCAACCGCTGCTGGCATACTTAGTCCGTGAGGGGGTTATTGCCATCGAGCGCCTGGGGGTGTCCCCAAGCTCGGACGGCGCCCCCGCGCAAGCCCTGGCCTCGCAAGCCTCGCAGGAGTGAGATGACCGACGCCTTTGCCTGTGCCGACGCCTGCCGCGAAGCGGGCGAGTCCCCCATTGGCATGGCCGCCACTCACGAGCGCTACGTGCTGGTCGAGTGCCCGCCGCCCTGGCCCTACCAGGCGCCCCAGGCCAAGCCGGTACCAGACGCGTTGCGGGCGCTAATCGACGAGCTTAAGGGCACGGTCCGGTTTCTGTTCGTCCATAGCGAGGCCCACAAGCAGCCGGGCGCCAGCCGGGTGCTGTTTTTGCGCCGGCCGGCAGGCCGCGCGCGCGTCTACCACAAATCCGAGGCAACGGTGCGGGACTTGAGCGAGGTTGCCCCGCTGGTGCGCGCCTACCTGGCCGGGGAATCGCTGCCGCAGCTGCAGGATTCGCAGGCCACCCGTGACATTCTGGTCTGCACGCACGGCACCCATGACAAGTGCTGCGGCCGCTACGGCAACCCCTTTTACCAGCAGGCCTGCCAGATTGCTGCCGACCGTCAAGACGTGCGGCTCTGGCAGAGCAGCCACTTTGGCGGGCATCGCTTCGCGCCCACCGCCATTGACTTCCCCGATGGACGCCACTACGGCTTTCTAGACGGTGAGGCATTTGCCGCCATTCTGGCGCGCAGCGGCGACATCCGCTACCTGGACCGCGTTTACCGCGGTTGGGGCTTGCTGCCCGGCCCTCTGCAGTTTCTAGAGAAAGAGCTGGCGCTCAGGCACGGTTGGGACTGGTTCGGTTACGCCGTCGCCGGCTGGGTGCTGTCGCAAAACGCGGATGGCAGCCACCAAACCCTAGAACTAGCGTACGAAGCGCCCGATGGCACATTGAGCGGCTATCGCGCCGAGGCCGTTCTGGATGAGAGCCAGACCGTCTGCATCTATGGCGCTTGCAACCACGAGGCCCCCTCGCGCTTTCCCAAATTCGCCATCCGTAACTGCACGGCCGTTCAGCCCGCCTCGGCGGCAACCTAATCCAAATCCAGCGCCATCCAGACGTGCGGGATGCCCAAAAACGCAAACCGCTCGCTAGTCTCGCGAAAGCCCAGTTTTTGATAAAACGCGAGCACCGGGAGGCGCACCTTAGCCTCTAGGCGCTGAAAGCCTGCCTGCCGCCCCCGCTCGATTAGCGCCTGCATGAGCTGCGTACCAATGCCCTGCCGGCTAAACTCGGGCGAAACGGCCACGTATGCAATGCCGCCCACCTGGGCGGACAGGGGACTCAACCGCGCCGAGCCCACAATGCGATCGCCCACCACGGCAACGAGGTGGTCGGCTTCGTGATCGCGGGCATCCCGCTCGCTGCCGGGCGGCATGCCCAGCGGCTGCCGCAGCACCTGCCAGCGCTGGCGGTACATGGCCTCCAACTCGTGGAGCTGGGGCGGGCGAACGGTTGCAGCCACCATAGACACTCAGGCCACCAGCAGGGCGTCGCGCGCCAAGCGCGCCAGGCGTTGCTCGATGCACTCGGGCGGCTCGCCCAGGGCAGCCGCCAAGTCGGCCCGGTCGCGGCTGCCATCGAGCAGGGCGAGCAGCTGCGACTCCGCCTGGGCCAGGTCGATGCTCTGGTGGCGGCGGTTGGTGGCCCAGCCGTTGCGTTGGGCTTGGTAGCGGCTGACAGCATCCGCCATGGGGTAGGGGCCCGCCGTTGCGGCCAGCGGCAGCGCGCGGCCATGCAGCGCCACCAGCCCCACGCTGTAGCCCAGCAGCAGCTGCTCGGCCAGCTGGCGCTCTTCGCGCGCCGGGTCCTCGCGCTCCAGTAGCCGCGATCGCGCTTGCTGCAGCAATTGCGGAAAGGGCAGCGCCTGGGGCCAGGCCTGGGCTAGGGCCAACAGGGCTGCCTTGGCGATGGGGGCTTGCGTGGTGAGGGTGTTGCCTTGCGCGTCCGCGAACGTCACGGCCTGATGGTCGGACGCCTCGGTTGTGGGTTGAGCCTGCGAAGCTGCTGCGAGCGGCTTGACGCGCTCGGGGGATAGGCGGCGCTGCAGGCTCACTTCCTGGTG
This sequence comes from Cyanobacteria bacterium QS_8_64_29, assembly GCA_003022125.1. NCBI lineage: Bacteria > Bacillati > Cyanobacteriota > Cyanobacteria bacterium QS_8_64_29. The sequence goes on from PXQH01000039.1 coordinate 19,308, forward strand.
GCACAGCAGCGTTTGCCGGAAGGTGCGGTTGTAGAGGATGTCGCGGTACTGCTCGGCCTGGATTAAATCGGGAGCGAGGCGATCCAGTGCCTGCGCGGCAGCCGCCGAGCCTTCGCCGGCGAACATGCTTTTGAACTCGGCCTCGCCCAGGTATTGCAATCCCCGGGCGCTGGCGCGCTCCACAAACTGATGGAAGTAAACCGGGTCATTGTCAGCTTCCAGGTACTCGTGGAACAGGTAGGCGTCGTCCTTGTCGCGCAGGCGCTCCAGCTCCTGCGAGATTAGCGTTGCGTAGGCCCCGCCCTCCGCGGACTGAGCCTCGCTGGCAAAAGCCGGTAGCAGTTCGTCGGCAAGCTCGCGCGCGGCTTGGATTTGGGCCTGCGCGCCGCTGGCCTGCTGGGCCCGGTAGCGCACCAGCTCGCGGGCAATGCCGCGCCAGTGCCAGCCGGGGTAGGTGTTGTAGCTAACGTAAGCAATGCCGCTGGCGCTCAGATTCTGGCGGCAGATCGCCAGCAGTTGGTCCCGGACGTGCTCGGGCACCCAGGAATACACGCCGTGGGCGATGATGTAGTCAAACTCGCCAAAGCTGGCGTCCAGATCGCTTAGGTTGAGAGCCTCGAGCGCCAGGTTAGTCAGGCCCAGATCGGCGATCGCGGCCCGGCCGGCCTCCACCTGCACCGCGGATACGTCAATGCCCACAAACTCGCTGCGCGGCAGCCGCGCCGCCATGGGGATGAGGTTCCCCCCATCCGAGCAGCCCAACTCCAGCGCGCGGCAGCGCTCGATGGGCGGCGGGTCCATGCCAAACAGCGTCCCAATAGTGGTCAGGCGAGCGGGATGGGTCTGGGAAAAGGCACGACTCCAGTAAGGGACGGTGTCGTAGCGCTCGGCCGTGTCCTCGCGGGGGTGAGCTTCTGTCATGCGAAGCGCCTAATTTGTTGCAACTTATTTTAAATAATGCGACTGTAGGGCAAACTTTAAACGGCTCGGCTGCCCCTGTCAAGCCTGCAGCTCGCCACGGCCCCCCGGCAGCTGCAACGATCGCAGGCAGCCATTGCACCCAAGCGAGCCGCCATGCGCACCTTTGTCATTATCTGGTTGGGGCAGCTGGTCTCGACCGTTGGCAGCCAGATGACCGGCTTTGCCGTGGGCATTTGGGTCTGGGAGCGCACGGGCTCGGTCACGGCGCTGGCCGGGTTGGGGCTGGCCTCGCAGCTGCCGCGCATTGCGCTCAGCCTCTATGCCGGGGTACTGGCGGATCGCTACTCCCGCCAGGGGCTCATCATCCTGAGCGATTGCGTTGCAGCCGCTTCAACCGTTGCGCTGGGGGCGCTGTTCTGGGCGCAAGCGCTGCAACTCTGGCACCTCTACCTGGTGTGGGCCCTCAACAGCGGCTTTAGCCTGCTCCAGAACCTGTCCTACTCGGCCTCAGTGGCCATGCTGGTGCCGCAAGCGCAGTACGCGCGGGCCGCCAGCATGAACTCGGTGTTTCACTACGGCTCCGCCACTGTGGCGCCCGCCATTGCGGGGGTGCTCTATCCGCTAGTGGGGCTAGCGGGGATTTTGGCGATCGATTGGGTCAGCTTTGGCGTCGCGATCGCCACACTGGCCACCCAGCGCATCCCTCAACCCGAGCGTACAGACTCCCCACCAGCGGGGAGTGAAAGCGTATGGCAGCGCTTTGGGTTTGGCTTTCGTTACCTGCGCGGGCACGGCGGGCTGGCGGCATTGTTGGCAGCAACCTCGCTGTTTTGGCTAGCGCACGATCTGGGCGGTGCCCTGCTGCGCCCGCTGGTTTTGGCCCGCACGGACAGCGATGCCACCGTGCTGGGCTGGGTCTATTCGGCTGCGGGGGTAGCCGGCGTGCTGAGTGCCGCCATTATTAGCACCAGGGGGGCGCCGCAGCGCAAGCTCAACGGCCTGTTTGGGGGCATGATGGGGACCGGCGTTTGCAAAACGGTCTTTGGCTTGGCCCAAACGCCCTTGGTTTGGATTCCGGCCCAGTTTGGCTCCTCGCTCAATTTTCCGCTCATGCGAAGCACTAACGACACTATTTGGCTCAACGAAGTTGACCTGGCCGTTCAAGGCCGGGTGTTTTCGGTGCGATCGCTATCGCGGCAGGTTGTTGGGGCGCTGGGGTTGGGCATTGCCGGACCGCTGGCCGACTACGCTTTTAAACCTGCCATGCAAGCGGACGGCTGGCTAGCGCCATTGCTGGGCGATTTTTTTGGCACGGGCGAGGGCGCCGGGATTGCGCTGCTGTACGTATTGAGCTCGCTCTGCCTACTGTTAGTGGGAATAGGCAGCCAGCTTGCTTGGCGGCAATGGCATGCCGTACGGGGGTGGGATGCGTTGGGCAAATACTGAAAGGCCGTTAGCTACTCGGCGGGAAGCTCCGCACTGTATGCGAAGCATCAGCGTCGGGATGAGAGCCAGGAACCCTGAGGGGGGTTGACACTCTGAAGTGCCGGGATCGAGAGAATCTTGCTGCTCAAGATTCGCCTCAGGACGGAAACAGTAACACCTCCGCAACTGGCAATAAAATACGACTCGTTCCAGAAAACAGGTTTTCGATAGAGCTGAGCTACGCACTCAAGGAGTTCGTCTCTCAAGCGGCGAGCAGTAACCGATTTGAGATTACCGATAAACTTGGTTAACGGAAGTTGGGGGAATACTGAAACAGCAAATGAATGCGATCCTATTCTCCATTGAACGCCACGAACTTGCAGTCTCATACTAATTACGAATAATATTGCACTATTTTGGCGGAGCGGACCGCTTGCCGGATGAACTTCCAATTGGTGAGCGAGCGGATGGTCTGCTCCGAGAGCTGGTTGAGCTGCTGGAACAGCCACTGCT
>PXQH01000040.1 GCA_003022125.1 Cyanobacteria bacterium QS_8_64_29
ATGGCACTGTTATCGAGCGCGCGCCAGTTGCCGCGCTGGTTTTGAGTGGCGTTGAGCACGACGCAGTGGGTGTGGAGGTGCGGGTCTTTTTCGCGGCTGGCGTCGTGGGCGAACTGGGCAACGGTGAGGTTGCGGGTGCGTTCGGTTTGGCGGGTGCCGTCCGGCGATAGCGAGCGTGCCTGTGCGTAGCGGTCCTCCATTACCTGCAGGCTGGCGGCGATCGCATCCTGGTGTGCCTGCGCCAGGTCGGCTTCGCCTTGAGCGAGGGCGACTACACTGACGCTTTTCGGGGCTGAGTAAGTGCAATCGAGCCCGCCACGCTGTTGGTAGTCGCTTCGGCCTGGGGGAAACGGAAGGCTTCGCCGTCAGGTAGGTAGCCATGCAGCAAGTTCTCGAACGATTCGCGATCGACCGCGCCGCTGAGGCCAAACTGCTCGGCCCCCCCTAGCCACTGGGAGTTGGCTTGCACCTCGTCGCGCGAGTAGTAATTGTCTTGCGCGTAGTAGCGCTCGCCTTGTTGAGGGCTGATGGTTTTGCCAGTCAGCATTTGCGATCGGTTTAAGCTCAAAGCGAGCGATCGCCGGGCTCAAAGGCCAGGATAACTTGGCGTACTATGCGAAACAGGCATGGGCGCACGTGACCCACAACTGCCTTTAAGTGGAATCAAAATGCCCTACAACTGACCTAAATTGACCTAGCGGCCGGTTAACCGGGAGAGCGGGTGGGCGCAACTGGCCTCAAAATGCCCAAATGTGGATCGCAAATGACCTCAAGTGTCCCAGCCGCCGGCCGATCGCGAAGCCAATGTTCGCTGATAAGAATTGCCACTGTCGCTCGTTTCCTTTGCCGTGCTCGCGATCGCGGCTGAGGGGCAGCCGTTTCCAGGCCCGGCGCGCGTTGGGTTACGGCTTCAGGGGACGGTAGGAGAATATAGCAAAAACACGTGGATCGTGAACAGATAAGTGGGGTTGTCTCTGAGAGCTTTAACTCCCAGTTCGAGAGAGCCCCAGAGTTTTGACCAACAAGCTAGCTCCGTTCACATGTGGTCTACGACTGCTATATTTGTTGGGTGCAATGGCGGCACTGCCAGCAGATACCACCCTCGCCATCGGCGCGATCGCAGCGCGGACATTCGTCGAGCCGGCACCGTAGCGGGGGCAACGGGCGATCTTCTTGCCGGCAGCGGCGGCAGGTAAAGCGGATCTGCGCCGTCCACTCGCGCTCCGAGAGACGGTAGAGCTGCCAAACAGGCGGCTCGCGATCGCAGTGGGCAACCACATCCTACGGCAAAGGACACAAGAAGCAGGTGGTACTGGTGCCACCCAAGTTCTGGTGTGCCTTGATTGCACACGCTCCCTGACTGCTGGATACTTGACTCATTGGATGTACAAGCTGAAGCAGTCCTGTATGGTGTCATCTCCCGAACAACCGCTCACCGGCGCAGCCCTTGCCAAGCGGGTGCGCGAACTCTCCCACCTCAGCCGCCGGGAAAAGGCCAAGGCCTGCGGCTACTACACCGTCACGTGGGACGGGCATGAGCGCGCGGCCATGAGCGAGTTCCTCAACGCGCTGCTGGATGCCGAAGGCATCGATCCGGAAGGGCAGCAAGCGCGGCTCCGGCCCGGGCGAGGCCGCGAGCCTAGTTACCGCGTTCGGGTGCAGACCAACGGCACGCTGGTGCTGAGTTCGGCCTACAGCAAACGCATGGGCCTGCAGGCGGGGGAGAGGAAAGGGAATAACGCGCGCGGCCATTCCCAGCAGCACTTGCTAGGCATCTACTTCCCAATCTTCGAGGGCCAATCCTTCCACACGCCCGAACTCGCGGGTGTTATGCGTCACTCAGATCGTGGGCCAGTGCCGTTGCTGCGATGAGCAGATCGTTGGCGCCGATGGGTGTTCCCCGAGCAGTCAACTGCGCGCGGATGCGGCCATAGGCAAAGGCAGCTTGCCGGTCGAACGGCAGGATCGCGAACGACTCGAGAAAGCGCTCCAGTTGCGCCAGGTTCGAGGAAACCTGCTTGCTCTTTTGGGCCCCAAAGTAGAGCTCGGCGCAGACGACAGTACAGAGCCGCACAGCGGTTGGCGGTAGGGTCGCGAGCTGGCGGGCAACGGCTGAGTCCCGCTCGTTGAGCAGCCGGATGCAGGAATTGGTGTCGAGCAGGTAGGCCTTTAGAGGCCGTCCCGCTGCTCGAGCGGGGGCTGTTCGGGACGCGTCAGGGGCTCGCCCTGCCAGCTGCCAACAACATGCTCGAAAAAGCCAGGGGGCCATCCCAGCGCTTCTGGGGACTGAGATGGCTCGGCGGGCTCGGCTGCTTCGATGGTGACCGTTACCTCGCGATCACGCAGGTCGGCGGGAAGTTGCAGCCAGAGATTGCCCTCGGCATCCACCTGGGCGCGGCGCGCGATTTTCATGGGCCCCTCCCCAACGCTGCAGTTCTACAACAGCACGCTAGCGCCTTGCCTTGCACGGCGGGGCGCTAGCACTTGCAAATCCGCAGGGGAGTGCTTGCGTTTCCAGTCGGTGCCTTGTACATCGCCCCACGGTTGCAACAGCTGGGTGGCAGGCAGTTGCTAGCTTGAGGGCAGATGCCCTGGTTGAGCGCGATCACATGCCCAGCGCGCGGCACCTGCTCGCTCAATTGGCCCACAGGCTGGTGCAGGAAGGCTTCGAGCCGGGAGAGGACTTCTCCGCCCGCGAAGGAGAGCTGCTCTGCACGCAGGCAGCGCGGGCATGCCTGCTGGAGCAGCCCCCACCCGGTTGGAGCTGGCGCATCCGCCACGCAACGCGCACGCCTGAGTACGACCCAGTCGAGCTACTGGAGTCCCAGGTGGGAGTGCCCAATTTCTTTGAAGCTCTGGTCCGGCAGGCCAACGCCACGGTGGAGCAGCTTGCGGATGATTGGGCAGCTGTCTATGCCAGCCTGTTGGTGGCTTACCTGTGCACGCGGCATCCGTACCTGAATTCGGTGGATGTTGTGGGAGCAATGCTGCTGTCGCATCGCACGGACGCGATCGTCCATCGGATGGAGAAAGTCGAGGTTTCGGGTTTTACGGAAGCCGAGGGAGATTGGCTCATTGAGCGGATCTTGTGGGATGTCCTGCAGCCCCTAGGGGGTAAGTCCCCGCAGCACTTTACCCAGCGTGGCGACGGCCAAGTGGCCTTCACCTGGGCCGGCTACGAGCGACTGGCACTGGCGTTGGAGAGCCCTGCGCCCGGGCCAGATTTTCTGGAGCTCTCGGCCCTGCTGTTCGAAACGCGCGATCGCTAGTGCTGCCGAGCCCGAACCAGATCGCCATGGACTGCCGCCGCGTTTTGTCCCAACTACCAGCAGCTGGCCGCCCGGCTGATGCCGCCACGCCGCCAGAGCGGGTTGCAGTTGTGGTGCCAGAGCGCCGCTGGTGGCAGCTTGATTTTCGTCCACCTGTGGAGCGGCTTGAGCTTAGTGCCGCCGAGTGGCTGAGCGAGCAGCTGGAAGCGGGCGAGCTGGAAGCTTGCCAAGCCCGGCTCGAGCGCCAAGTTGCCCTGTTGGGGCGGGGCAGCCGGGTTGCAGTTGCAGGAGCGCTGGCGGCCGCGATCACGGTCCCCGTTTTTGGAATGGGCGCCCTGGGCGGGGTGCTTGCCGGCTTGGCAGCGACTGGAGGACTACTACCGCTGCAGCGCCGGAGCGACGCGCGCCTGACGCAATTGGTCGTTGCCCGCATGCGGCGCCAGTCAGTAGGCGCAGCCGTACCGGGACCAGCACGGGTGGCAGTCGAGGTGCCAGCGGAGCGCGATGCCAGTGCCGTTGCCAGCGCGGTTGCCGAGCAGCTGCCCGGGGCAGCCTGGGAAGGCGAGAGCTGCGTGCGGCTGCAGTGCCTGGATCGGCCGGCTTTGAACTTAGCTGTGGCGCTGGCTGGTGGGGACTCGTGGCGTTTCGTCTAGCACGGAGGTTTTGCTATAGGGGTGGAGGCGCCCAAGCCTAGTGTTTTTACCGAGGCGAGGCGACCGGAGCTGCTTGTCGAGCAGAATAGAGGCAGTTAAGAGCGCCTAACAAAACTGATATAGATAGGGGGGGGGAGAGCTCTGATCTGTGCCATGGCCAAGCCGCTCGTGCCCGACGAGCTTTGGGCCGAAATCTAACCGCTGCTGCCGCCCGAACCGCCCAAGCACCGGTCGCCCCCGGATCTCCGACCGAGCCGCGCTCACCGGCATCATCTTCGTCCTCAAAAGCGGCATTCCCTGGGAAATGCTGTTCCAAGAGATGGGTTGCGGCTCAGGCATGATACCAATTCTCGTGGCTTGTGCACTAGATTTCGATCTCAGAACCCTCCTCAATATGGGGATTATGCCGCTTGGCAAGCGTGCATCCGCTGCTCAAATTGCAACGCCTCATACCAATTCTTGTGGCTTATGCACTAGATTGTTACCTTCGAAATTCCCTCAATATGGGAATCATATTCTTTGGTAAGCGTGCATCTGCTGCTCAAATTGGTATCAGTGACGGGGACTGCATTGAATGGAGCCGAGCTTGCCTGGATTCCAGAGCATCCCCGCCCCAAAAGGGGGCTCCAAACGGGGCCCAATCCCACCGACCGAGGCAAATCCGGCAGCAAGCACCACCTGCTCGTCGACCGTCAGGGGCTGCCGCTAGCGGTGATACCAATTCTCGTGGCTTTTGCACTAGATTCCGATCTCCGGAAATCCCTCAATATGAGGGTCATGCTGTTTGGCAAGCGTGCATCTGCTGCTCAAATTGGTATAACCAAACCCCGTCAAGGGCTTCGCGAGCCGCTGCGCGGCCCTTGACGGAGGCTGACCGCTGAGAAAGCCCACCCCTTGCCAGGGGTGTGGGGGCGGCTGTCGTCCGTGGTGCTAACCATGTCAGCTTCCCTCGCCTCGCCTGCTTTTTGCAGTGCGCCGTTCCCCGGCACCGTTTGCCGCCTTGCCCGCGGTACAGCCTGGTTCGTCAACTGCCGTCCCTCGCGGCACAGCTACTCGGGCTGGGTCTGCCGGGTGTACTTCCCCAGCCACAGCCTCGCCCGCCAGTTTGCCCAGCAGGCGGCCGGGCAGCTCGCCGCTAGCAGCTTCCGCGGTACCCAGTACAACCTGCCCTTTGTCCGGGTGCGCCGCCAGGGGCAATGGTGGGTGGCCTTGGTGCCGGTGCGGGTGCCCCACTCCCCGGCTGTACCGGGCACTTGCCCTAGCCAGTGGGCGGTGCTGTAGCCCGCTGGGGGCTGTCCCCTGTTCTGCAACTGGCACTTGACGCAAGCGAATCGCGGCTTTTACTTTGTACGGAAAATGTGCAGTTGTGATTCGCTCGACTGGCGATAAGCGCACTCAGCGGTTTCTGGCTGGGGAACGGGTCAAGGCTTTTGAGAGCTTCTACCGGCAAGCTTGGCGGCGGCTCGACGTTCTCAACAACGCCAGTTCCTTCCAGGACCTCCAGACCCCAGGGAACCGCCTCCATCAGTTGGGCGGTGCCTACAAGGGCTACCACGCGATCGCCATCAACCGGCAGTGGCGCATTGTTTTTATTTGGGACGAGCAGTCGGGGGACGCCTACGATGTCCGAATCACGGACTACCACTAAGCTTCAGGGACCGCCCATCCATCCCGGCGAGCATCTCGCCGATGAGCTAGAGGCAATGGGCATGAGTGCCAACCAGTTAGCCCAGGCCCTCCATGTACCGGCCAACCGCATTACCCGCATTCTCAACGGCGAGCAAGCCATCACGGCCGATACCGCATTGAGGTTGGCCCGCTATTTGGGAACCTCAGCCGAACTCTGGATGCGGCTCCAAGACACTTACGAGCTGCGCAAGGCCGAAGCCGAGAAGGGCGAGCAGATTGCGCGGGAGGTTGCGGCACGAACGGCATAACGTAGACGCCCCGCCCCGCGCGGATTTTAGTCATTACCAAGCTAACCGAGAAACTGTCCAGTGGGCCTACTGGACGCGTCCACTGGACACTGGACAGTTTGGGTCCTCCCTCCGCGAAAAGCCCGCCCCACATGCGTTCTGGGAGGCGCTAGGCGATCGCGCCTGCCCAAGCGTGCCATTTCCTATGTGAAGTGGCGGCATGCAGATGCCGTGCCATGCACAGCGAACGATGGCAGACCGTGCCGAGGTGCGGCTGGGCCCTCAGGGGCGCATCGTTATCCCCGCCGAAATGCGGCGCGCGCTGGGGGTGGAAGAGGGTGACACGCTCGTAGCCTGGACGGAGGGCGGCCGCTTGGTCTTATACCAATTCTCGTGGCTTGTGCACTAGATTGCGATTTCCAAAACTCCTTCAATATGGGAGTCATGTTCTTTGGTAAGCGTGCATCCGCTGCTCAAATTGGTATTAGTACTACAGCCGCGATTTGCACCTGGAACTACCGGTGGAGCAATCTTGCATCTGCTGGCCCGTTGACATTCCCCAACTCCAGCAGTCGTGCATTGCCAAGATGGATAGTTAGCTCCTGATCCAGGCCTGTAGTACTAGCCCTACGGCGAAAGGGCAAAAGTCGAGTTAATAAGCCCCCCGGTTGTCTGTGGGGGCCAAGGTTGCTAGCAGCGCACCCCCCAATTGCTTGAGTAGTGCCTTGTTCTGCTCCGGACAGCGCGGCAAGACCAGGCACTGCGGGCACCCAGCTTCGCAGTCGCAAGCTTCAACTAGCTCCCGGGCGCGCGCAGCAACCTGGCCGAAGTACGCGAATAGGGCTTCCGAGCTGCCGCTACCACCAGCAATGGTGTCGAAGAAAGCACCGCTCAGGCCGCTCGTTTCGGGAGATTCGGTTACAAAGTCGAGGTCGTGGTGGTTGCACAGTACCGCCAGGGGAAGCCCCAGTAGGAGCTGGTGCCCTAGCGAGTGAAGCCCAATCCGGCCGGCGCTAGCGGACTCTAGTACCTCGTAGGCTTTGGGGATTTCCGTCTCCTCGCGCTGCAGCTGCTCGCGCAGCGACTGGGCAACCTTCTGGCAGCTCTCGATGCAGCTGTCGTCCAGCTCGAGGCGCAAGATGGGAGCCTCGAACTCGGTTACGTAGGGCGCATCGAATGTGACGCGGCCCAAGGGACTCGGCGCCTGCTTTTCGGGTCGGTACTGCAGCACCTCGTAGCCGGTCACGGATTCGGTAATGCGCCCCCAACCCAGCGTCAGCGTCATCCCAGTCAGCGAAGCGCTCTTGAGCGTGCGCTGCAGGTCGATCTCGAACGTCAGGTCGGGATTGGTGCTGCGATCGGATGGGGCTGGCTCCAGCTCAGCCTTGCCCGCATCCTCGTCGAGGTAGCGGCAGCGGTAGTTGGCGATCCCGCCACCGGTATTTTGGGTCGTATAGATAGCCCCTGGGTGCAGCTCGCGCCGGGCCGTTTCCGCATCCAGGGTCTCGAGTTCTTCCCCTGTTTCGGTATCGAAGGCCGCTACGCGCGTTTGCTCGTTACCGCGCAGGCTAATCGTTTTGTGCAGGTAGCTCTTGGCGTAGTAGTACCCGCGCTGGTTGAGCCGAAGCTCGCCCTGATCGAGCAGCCCGCCGGCGATGGTGCTGGCAGCCGACCCGAAGTAGTGCGCTAGTTGCTGGCTGGGAATGCCTGCCTCGGCTGCACCTGCCAGTAAGTGCTTGCCCAGCGTGGCTGGGTGATCCGAATCGATCGCGATGGGCTCGGGATTGCCGGCAATCAGCTGTTCCGGGAAGCGGCGATAGTAAGCATCCAGCGGCGAGTGCGTGCTGGGGATGTAGATCGCCAGTCCGGCGCGGCTCCGCCCCACGCGGCCGATGCGCTGCTTGGCAGCCATGACGCTGCCGGGGAAGCCGCGCAGTAGCGCCACATCAAACTCCGATATGTCGATCCCTAGCTCCAGCGCTTGGGTCCCCAAAACGAAGCCGACTCGACCGGTAGCCACCTGTTGCAGGATGGCGCGGCGGCGCTCGGCTTTGAGCGAGCCGTGGAAAATGGCGATCTGGCTGGGATCGAGGCCGGCGCGGGCAACCCGGTTCTGCGCGCGGCGCAGCAGCCGCTTGATGGCGCTGCGATTGTTGGCAAAGGCAATGCCGGTAAGCCCGTGCTGCAGGCACTGCGCGATGAGCTCGGCGGCCGTGGCGTTGGGATCGCCTGTAGCCTCCAGCGTTAGCAGCGTGCGCTCGGCTTGAGCGGCGCCGCTTTGGGTAAGCGTCTGGATGCGTTGGGGATCGCGGCCGGCGAGGGTGCCGGCCAGCTCGCTGGGGTTGCCGATCGTCGCCGAGGCGAAGGCCCACTGCAGGCGCTCGCTGCTGCCGCCGGCAGCGTCGACGCAGCGGTACAGGCGCCGGAACAGGTTCTTCATGCCGGCGCCAAAAGTAGCCAGGTAAGCGTGGCTCTCATCGGCTACTACCGCACGCAGGCGTCGCAGGAAGTCCCGCCACTCGCCGCCATCGCGGCGGCCAGTGGCATAGAGCGCGCGCTGCAGGACCTCAGGGCTCATGCCCAGCAGGTGCGGGCGGCGCGCGAGCAGGGGCTTGCGCTCCTCGATGGGTGTGTCGCCGGTAATGATGCCCACGGTCAGCCGCTCCTCGGGCGGAAGGAGCTGGTTGAGCTCGTGCAGCTTAGCGAGCTGATCGTTGGCCAGCGCCTTGAGCGGCCAGAGGGCCAGAACGCTGGTGTCGCGATCGCGCAGGCAAGCCTCGAACAGCGGTAGGGCAAAGGCCAGGGTTTTCCCCGAGCTGGTCTCGGTGGCCAAGCACACGTCCTTCCCGGCTCGCATGGCGGTCAGGGCTTGGGCCTGGTGGCAGTAGAGCGCGTCAATGCCCAGCTGCTCCAGTGCGCCTTTTAAGGACTCGGGCAGATCCGACGGGATGGGGTCGGTGGTTGCAGCGCGAGCCGAGCTACGCTGGATGTCGCGCAGGATCCCCTGTTGCTGTACGTGGGTAGCGAGGGCGCGGAAGGTCGGAGCGCCGATATTGCCGACCTTGAGCTGGGACTGTTGCGGGGCACTCTCCGGCGGCAGCAGTTGGTTTTGCTGGAGGGCATGCTGCCAGTCCCCCAGATCGCAGTGCTCGTTGCCAAACGCGACCAGGATGCGTCGTCCTAGCAGATCGACGACGTACCCGAGACCTCGGTTTGGGACGTAGACTGGCCGGCCCGGTTGCAGCCAGTCAGGGGGTTCCGGGGAGCGCTGGTAAGCGTTTTCGAGTAGCTTGGCATAGTCCATAGACACTCATTGCGATGCCGTATTGGGAATGGGCCAGGAGCCTTGGTCGATGCGCTCGATCCAGCTAATCGGTCTCGTTGGGCTGGGAGGCGATCCGATGTTTGGTGAATGGGGTCGGGGCAGGATGTTGCGGCAGAAGGCGCTAGCGATCGCCGACTAGCTGCTCGGGTGAAATGCACTCATTGGCGTGGTGCCGGTTGCGGCGATCAGGGCCGATGCTATGGTGCTGGTGGTGCTCCTGGATCGCCTCGCCCCGCTCCGCCAGTATGCGGTAGATAACATCCAGCTTTTAGCTTGCTTGGTAAATTAGTGGAGGGGGTAAAGGATCGCCGTCGCTTTGATGGGAAGCGATTAGAGATTCTATAGCCTCTTTGCCATTTGCGACCGCTTCCTCATAAGTTTGCCCGTGAGTTCGCCAGGTTTGCCCTGGGAAATCCGGCAGGCTAACCAGAAAGCACCCATCTTCATCCGACCATTGGATG
>PXQH01000041.1 GCA_003022125.1 Cyanobacteria bacterium QS_8_64_29
CGGCGGCTTAGGCCTTGTTGAGGTCAATCCCCATCTGCTGAGCCATGCGGTGAACGCCCTTTTTTTGCATGGTGCGGATGGCGCGCGTGGAGAGGCGCAGCTTGACCCAGCGGTTGCCCTCGGGCCACCAGACGCGCTTGGTATGCAAGTTGGCGTGCTGGCGCCGCTTGGTGTGCCGGTTGGAGTGGGAGACTTTGTAGGCGTTGTTGGACGTCTTCCCAGTGAGTTGGCATCGGCGTGGCATGGTTCGCTCGGCTGATGTTAATGCAGTCCTTCATCCTATCGCAGGCCGCTACTGGGTCAGCCGCGTCAGCACCTGGTTGGAGCGCTGGACGAACCCGGTCATGCCCTCGGGGTCGAAGCCTTTTTGGGCCATTAAGGCTAGGTCGTAAACGTGGCGGCAGAGCTGGTGCGCCAGTTCGCCGGAGGGCGACTGCCCGGCTCCTTGGATGATGCTGCCCTGGCTGAGTTTGGCGATGTTTTGAATTAGCGGATGGGAGGTGTTGACCATCAGCACGTGCTCGTCGGGGAACTCAGCAGGCTGCTGCTGCATGAGGGCGCTCATATCGCGCATGCGCCGCATGGCCTCTGGCAGCAGCACCATGGCTGGCGGCGTTGTTTGCGGGTCGTCCACTTTGAGCGCCTGCGTTTTGACGTTGACTTTAGCGTTGTCGATCGCCTGCTCGAACAGCTCGCGCACCTGGTCGCTGCGGGTTTTGTTGGTGCTGGGATCGACGATTTCGCCGCCGCCTTCGGTTTCGAACAGCTCGGCGTCAATCTCGGCATCGACGCGCGCGAACTGAACGTTTTCGTACTCTTGTTCCAAAAAAGGAACGAAGTAGTTGTTGTCGATGAATGAGTCCATGTACAGGACCTCGAGGCCCTGCTTGGTGTAGAGCTCTACGTAGGTGGCCTGAGCGGTGGGATCGGTGCAGTAGAAAACGCGGTTTTCGTGGCGGTCCTTGTTGCGCTCCAGATACGACTGCAGCGTGGTATGCGGCGGCTGCGAGCTCTGGGTTGATCGCTCGCTGGGCTGAGATTGAGCGGCGGTGCTGCCCGACTCCTGCCAGGGGTCGTCGCTCTCGCTCTCAGACTGGGTCGGGTCGCTCGACTCGGCCGGCGCACTACCGCCGCCATCGAGCGCGCTGGCATCGGCAGTGGTGCGAAAGATGACTAGATCCTTGACCTGTTTTTTGAACTTGTCATCTTTCATGACGCCAAACTTGACGAAGGTGCCAATGTCCTGCCAGCAGCGGACGTACTCGTCAAAGTTTTCGTTGTAGAGCGACTTGAGCCGATCGCCAATCTTGCGGGTGATGTAGTCCGAGATCCGCCGGACCGTGCGGTTGCTGGTGAGCGCGCTGCGCGAGACGTTGAGCGGAATGTCGGTGCTGTCAATAACGCCGCGCAGCGGCATCAAAAACTCAGGAATAATCTCTTCGCAATGGTCGGTGACAAAGACCTGGTTGCAAAACAGCTTGATCTGCCCCTGGCTGACATCCACATCGGGCCGCAGTTTGGGGAAGTAGAGAATGCCGTTAAGCAAAAACGGATAGTCAGTGTTGAGATGCACCCAAAGCAGCGGATCGTCTTGGTAGGGGTAGAGGTAGCGGTAGAGATCGAGATAGTCCTGCTCGGTCAGGTTTTGCGGCGACTCTTTCCAGATCGCGCGCTGCCGGTTGATCGTCTCCCCCTCCAGCTTGATGGGAACGGGCATGAAGTCGGAGTAGGTTTTGACCAGCTGCCGGATGCGTTGGGGCTCGAGGTACTCGGTTTCTTCGTCCAGCAGCGTTAGCGTCACTGTCGTTCCGATTTGCTCGCGCGCGGATTCTTCCAGGCTAAAGTCGGGCGAGCCGTCGCAGGTCCAGTGCACGGCTTGGGCGCCTTCCTGATAGGAGAGCGTGTCGATCTCCACGCGCTCGGCCACCATAAAGCAGGAGTAGAAGCCCAACCCAAAGTGGCCGATGAGCTGGTCGGCGCTGTCTTGGTACTTTTGGACGAATTCTTCAGCGCTGGAGAACGCCACTTGGTTGATGTATTTTTTGATCTCCTCGGCCGTCATGCCGATGCCGTTATCGGTGACCGAGAGCTTTTTGTTGTCCTTATCAAGGGCGATCGCAATTTCAGGATCGCCCACTTGCTGGGTGACCTCGCCCGAGCGAATCAGGGTCTGCAGCTTGCCGATGGCATCGACGGCATTGGAGATCAGCTCGCGTAGGAAGATCTCGTGATTGGTATAGAGCGATTTTTTGATGATGGGAAAGATGTTCTCGCTGTGGATGGAGATCTTTCCTTGTTCCAGTACGGTCATAGCGCTTCCTTGCTTGCTCCGACTCCTCGGTCCTAGCCCGGCAGCTGCGCGGAGAGTCTCCGCACGACTCAAGATGCCGCTTGCGGCTCAGCCAGCGGCACCGAGCCGCGATCTTTGCGGCTGAAGGTCAGCTCGCTGTCGCTGCAGTCGATGACGATCGTATCGCCCTCGGTGAAGGTGTTTTCGAGAATCTTGGTCGCGATGGGGGTCTCCAGCTCGCGCTGGATGGCGCGCTTGAGCGGGCGCGCCCCGTACACCGGATCGTAGCCCATGCTGGCGAGGCGATCCTGGGCTGCCGCCGATAGCTCCAGCGAGATGTTTTGCTCGGCCAGCAACCCCTCCACGCGCCGCAGTTGCAGCTCCACAATCTGGCGCAATTCGTCCCGATCGAGCGTGTGGAACAAGATCAAATCGTCGATGCGGTTGAGAAATTCGGGCCGAAACTCCGAGTGCAGCGATCGCATCACCTGCTTTTGCATATCGGCGTAGCTGCTGCCCTCGCTCGCCATGTTGGCGATCGTCTCGCTGCCGGCATTGCTGGTCATGATGATGATGGTGTTGCGAAAGTCGACCGTCCGGCCCTGGGAGTCGGTGATGCGGCCGTCATCGAGCACCTGCAGCAGGATGTTGAACACATCGGGATGGGCTTTTTCCATCTCATCCAGCAGCACCACCGAGTAGGGGCGGCGCCGGATCTGCTCCGAGAGCTGGCCGCCTTCTTCATGGCCCACGTAACCCGGTGGCGCCCCCACCAGGCGCGATACGGCGTGCTTTTCCATGTACTCGGACATGTCAATGCGCACCAGCGCCTCGTCGCTATCGAACAGAAACTGCGCGATGGCGCGGGCCAGCTCGGTTTTGCCCACCCCGGTGGGGCCTAGGAACAGGAACGAGCCGATGGGGCGCTCGGGGTCTTTCATGCCGGCGCGGGCGCGGCGGATGGCGGCGGATACCGTTGCGACCGCTTCCACTTGCCCGATGACGCGCTCCTGCAGGTGCCCTTCCAGGCGCAGCAGCTTCTGGCGCTCGGACTCGAGCAGGTTGTTGACCGGAATGCCGGTCCAGCGCGCCACAATCTCGGCCACGTCTTCATCGGTGACCTGCTCGCGCAGTAGGGCCTTGCCCTGGGACTGCAACTCCAACAGCTGGCTTTCTTTGGCTTCGCGCTGCTGCTGCAGGCCTTCCAAGCGGCCGTATTTGAGCTGCGCAGCTTGGTTGAGGTCGTACTGGCGCTCGGCCTGCTCGATTTTGACCCGCAGTTGGTCTTCTTCTTCTTTGAGCGCGTTGATGTCCTCCAGCATCTGCTTTTCGGCCTGCCACTGGGACGAGAGCGTGGCCTGCCGCTGCTGCAGTTCTTCAATTTCGCGCTCGATGCGCTCGAGGCGCTCGCGCGAGGCGCGATAGGCTGCCGAGCGGCCGGGCTGCTCGTCGGCTTCGCCAGCCAGCGAGAACTGCTCCATTTGCAGCTGCATCAACCGGCGGTCGATGGTCTCGAGCTCGGCGGGCTTGGAGGTAATCTCCATTTTGAGCTTGGCGGCGGCCTCATCGACCAGATCGATGGCCTTATCCGGCAGGAAGCGATCAGTGACGTAGCGGTGGGAGAGCGTCGCCGCCGCAACTAGGGCGGCATCGGCGATCTTGACGCCGTGGTGGACCTCGTAGCGCTCTTTGAGGCCGCGCAAGATGGAGATGGTGTCCTCCACCTCGGGCTGATCGACATAGACCTGCTGGAAGCGGCGCTCGAAGGCCGGATCTTTTTCGATGTTTTTGCGGTACTCGTCCAGGGTGGTGGCGCCAATGCAGCGCAGCTCACCGCGCGCCAGCATGGGTTTGAGCAGGTTGCCTGCGTCGATCGCGCCTTGAGTCGAGCCGGTGCCGATCACCGTTTGCAGCTCGTCGATGAACAGCACCACGTAGCCCTCGGCCTGGGTGACCTCGCGCAGCACCGAGCGCAGCCGGTCCTCGAACTCGCCGCGGTACTTGGCCCCGGCAATGAGGCTGCCCATATCCAGCGAGATCAGCCGGCGGTCCTTGAGCGATTCGGGGATGTCGCCGTTGACGATGCGCTGGGCGAGGCCCTCGGCAATGGCGGTTTTGCCCACCCCGGGCTCGCCGATGAGAACGGGGTTGTTCTTGGAGCGCCGCGAGAGCACTTGAATGACGCGGCGGATTTCGTCGTCGCGGCCGATGACCGGATCCAGCTCGCCGGCGCGCGCCTGCTCGGTGAGGTCGCGACCGTACTTATCGAGCGCGCTCTGCTGGGACTGAGCCTCCGAGGGCGATTCCGAGGGGGCCGTCTGCTCCTCGCGTTGGGGCTGGCGGCGCGCCTCGGCAATAACAGCCTCAATGTCTTGGGGCTCGAGCTCAAAGCTAGCTAGCAGGCGCTGCCCCACGCGCTCGTCCTCGCCAAAGGCCAGCAGCAAGTGCTCGACGCCAATGACCTCGGCCTGCTCCTGCTGGCGCAGCGCCTCGGCCCGGTCGAGCAAGCGATCCAAGCCCCGGCCCAGATAGAGCTGATCCACCTCGGCCACCTTGGGCTGGCGATCGGTAAAGGCCTCCAGCTTGTGCCGAAAGCGCTCCGCATCTAGGTTTTGCGCTTCCAGCACTTGTGCTGCCAGCCCTTCTTGCGCCAGCAGCGTCAGCACGACGTGCTCGACCTCGAGCTGCTGGTTGCGAAAGCTGCGCGCAACCTCTTGGGAGTCGACGATCGCGTCCCAGGCAAGGTCGCTGAATTGGTTGGGATCGCTGGGCTGCATGGTGGTGCGGGAGCCGGTGGGGCCGCTGATTCCAGCCTGCCAGTATAACGAAGCCTGCGCCGCCCAGAGCGGCCGCCGTCAGGGCGCTCTGGGGCTATAACGCCTGCCGCATGCGGTCCCAAAGCCGGTGCACCGACCGCGCGATCTGGCGCCGGCCCGCCCAGGCCCGAAAGGCGCGTTCGTAGGCCTCGCCACTGAGCTGGTAGGTCCGCCACGCCTTGAGCGCCACGCCCAAGCCCCAGACCAACACGATGTAGTACGACCAATCGAGCGCCCCGTTGCCGATGCCATCCAGGGCCATCAAAAAGGTAGCGACGATGGCGTAGGTACCGGCGCTCCGCTTGAGCTGCCCCCAACGGTGGCGGTCGAAGGCTGCCCGCTGTTGCGCTTGAGCTTGCCATTGCAGCCATTCCCGCTCGGCGGCTTGCAACTGCTCGAGCGGGACATCCAGCTCGCGCGCCATCTCGAACAGCTGCTCGCGCGAGAGGTCGCCACCATCGCTTTGGCGCGCCAGGGCGAGCTGCAAGATTTGCTGGGCGTCTTGCTGCCGGTAGTGCTGGGGCGGATGGGACTCAGGCGCGCTCATGGGCACCACCAGTTGGCGCTGTCCCCATTATGCCGGGTCTGGTACTGGAGCAAGCCGCTTGCCATGCCATTGCCCGATTGCGCCATCTATCTTTACAATTTGTTACATTGGTTAATACTGCTAGGGAGCAAGCTAAGCTTCTTGGCAAAACAAAAGGAGTTAATCCATGAATGGCATGAACGGCAATATCCGCGTCGGGAACCTATTCGGCATCCCGTTTTATATCAATCTGACGTGGTTTCTGGTGCTGGCGCTGGTCACCCTTAGCTACGGCGGCCAGCTCGCGGGGGCGTTCCCACAGCTGGGGACGGTCGCGCCCTGGCTGCTGGGACTGGCAACGGCGCTGCTGGTCTTTGCGTCGGTGCTGGCCCACGAGCTCGGCCACAGCTTTGTCGCCCTGCGCCAGGGCATCAACGTTAAATCCATTACTTTATTTCTGTTTGGCGGCCTGGCCAGCCTGGAAGAGGAGTCCAAAACCCCGGCTGGGGCGTTTTGGGTCGCGATCGCCGGCCCCATCGTGAGCCTGCTGCTGTTTGGCGCTTTCAAGACCATCGAGTTGGGCACGCCCGTTAGCGGGCCGCTCGCAGCCGTGGTCTGGCTGCTGGCCACCATCAACCTGATCCTGGCCCTGTTCAACCTCATCCCAGGACTGCCGCTCGATGGCGGGAACGTGCTCAAATCAGCCGTTTGGAAAATTACAGGCAGCCCCTACCGCGGCATCTTCATTGCCAGCCGCGTGGGGCAGCTCATCGGCTGGTTGGCGATCGCCATCGGTGGCCTGGGCGTGCTAGGCGTCAGCCCCATTGGCAGCTTCTGGACGCTGCTGATCGGGTTCTTTCTGCTGCAGAATGCGGGGCGCTCGGCGCAATCGGCCAGCGTGCAAGAAAAGCTCAGCGGCCTGACGGCCGAGGATGCCGTTACACCCAACAGCCCCATCGTCTCGGCCGAGACTACCCTGCGCGAGTTCGCCAACGAGTACGTCATCGGCCAAAACCAGTGGCGCAAGTTCCTGGTAACCGATGGCGCCGGTCGCCCCATCGGCACGCTGCCGGTCGATGACATGAAAACCGTGCCCACCTCCCAATGGACTGAGGCGTGCGTGCGCGACATCATGCAGCCTGGCGGCATTGAAACGACGGTCAAATCCGATCTGTCGCTGCTGGAAGCTGTCATGGTGCTGGAGCGCCAGCAGCAGAAGCAGCTCCCGGTCGTGCGCGAGAACGGGACGCTGGTGGGCTTGTTGGAGAAAGCCTCCATCCGCCAAATCCTGGAGGGGAGCGCGGATGGCGAGGAAAGCCAGCAGGCACACCCGGCGTAAGCGGGCAAGCCATCAAGACCGCCCCAGCGGCCCCCGCAACCGGGGGCCGCTTTGACGTTGCGGGCCGCTGGGGCGGCGCCAGAGCTGCCAGCGCAGCTGCAGGGCCAGCAGCCACGGCAGGAGCCGGAGGCTGGCTTTTAGCAGGACGGCGTACAGCTTGGGGAGCAAGCGCGCGCCCAGCGGCGCCCCCAGCACCCCACCCAAGCTCAGGCTCGCACCCATGCCCCAGGGCATGTTGCCCTGCCAGGCATGCCCGGCACTGGCCGCGATCGCGTTGACGGCAATGGCGCCCAAGCTGGTGCGGACCGCAACCGGGACGGTTGCACCCAGCAGCAGTACCTGCAGCGGGGTCATGACAATGCCACCGCCCACGCCCAGGCCGCCGGCCATGAGGCCGCCCGCCCCGCCGGTCAGCGCTCGCGCGAGTGCCGGGGGCGTGCGGGGCTGAGATGTGCGCCGGCCCTGCCGCGTCACGCGCCGGCGCCAGCGCCCCAGCAGCGGGTTGAGGGCCAAAAAACTGACAAAAATCCCTAGCAGCCCGGCCGCCGGCAGCCGGTCGGCGGCCAGTGCCCCTAGCTGAGCGGCTGCTATCGCCGGCAGGCCTAGCGCCGCCACGCGCCGCCAGTCGAGCTCGCCGCGGCGCCAGTTGTCGGCGCTTCCGGCCAGGGCTGCTGCGGCCATGGCGAGGTTACTGGCTGCCACCGCTTGCACGGGGGCATAGCCCAGCGCCACGGCAAGCGGCACGCTCACCACGCCACCGCCAACCCCCAACGCGCCCGACAGCACGCCGGCTAGCAGACCGCCCAGGCCCAGCAGCCACCACGCTTCCACCGCCATTGCTCGCTGCAGCGTCAGGGTGTGCTACGAGT
This sequence comes from Cyanobacteria bacterium QS_8_64_29, assembly GCA_003022125.1. Classification (NCBI taxonomy): domain Bacteria; kingdom Bacillati; phylum Cyanobacteriota; species Cyanobacteria bacterium QS_8_64_29. Next base: position 7,841 of record PXQH01000041.1, read on the forward strand.
GAGGCAAGACACCCTAACGCGCTCGTCGGCCATGCAGGAGCTCCTTCGCAACATCTCGCGCTTCCCCAAATTCCTGGTTGCCATCAGTTTTGGCATTTTCTTCGCCCTGTTCGATCGCTTGCGGCCGCTGCTGCGCAAGCCGGTGACGGCAACGGCGCTGATCGGTGCCTTGGCTAGCGCCCTGGCGTTTTTGTTTTTTACCTTGCGCGCCATGCTGGGCTACAGCGTCATCTAGACTGGGGACGGGAGTACGCCGGCCGTTAGGACCGAATTGCTATGGCTAGCAGCCGCCGTATGGCTCGCGTGGCCTCGCTCATCCAGCGCGAGGTGGGCCAGATGCTGTTCGATGGCATCAAAGACGATCGCGTGGGGGCCGGCATGGTGAGCGTGACGGACGTCGAGGTCTCGGGCGACCTGCAGCACGCCAAAATCTTTGTCAGCATCTACGGCACTGAGGAAGCCCGCAGCGAGACCATGGCCGGGCTGCGCTCGTCAACCGCCTTCGTGCGCCGCGAGCTGGGGCAGCGCATCCGCTTGCGGCGGACCCCGGCGGTGGTGTTTTACGAAGACCGCTCGCTGGAGCGCGGGACGCGGACGCTGGCGACAATCGAGCGGCTGCAACGGCAGCGGGAGGCCCAGCAGCCCGCCGAGGAGGCCGAGGCGGATCGCGACGGGACCGCTGGGTGAGCGCCGCCCTGCCCGATTGGGCCCAACTGCCGCTGGAGCAGCAGATCGCGCAGATGGTGGTCGTTCGGGCCTCGGGGCACCTGTTCGACCATCAGATTCGCTACCCGGGATGGGAGCCCGACGCTGCAACGCTGCGGCATTGGGTGCGTGATCGCAACGTCGGCGGCGTGCTCCTGCTGGGCGGGAGTGCCGCCGAGATCGCCCAGCGAACGCGGCAGTTGCAGGCTTGGGCGCGCGTGCCGCTGCTGCTGGCGGCCGACATTGAGGAAGGGGTGGGGCAGCGCTTTGGCGGTGCCACTCCGTTTCCGCCGCCCATGGCCGTTGGCGCCATTGCCGAGCGCGATCCCCAACAGGGCGAGGCCTACGCCTACCGCATGGGGGCTGTTACGGCGCAAGAGGCCGCCGCTTTGGGCCTCAACTGGGTGCTGGCGCCCGTCGCGGATGTCAACAACAACCCGGACAACCCGGTTATCAACGTGCGGGCCTTCGGCGAGAGCGCGTCCCAAGTCAGCCGCTTGGCCGGCGCGTTCGTGCGCGGTGCGCGCGCGCAGGGCGTGCTGACCGCCGCCAAGCATTTCCCCGGGCATGGGGACACGGCGGCCGACTCTCACTTGCAGCTCCCGGTACTGTCAGGGTCGCCCCAACGGTTGGCCGAGCTGGAGCTGCCGCCGTTCCAGGCCGCGATCGCAGCCGGCAGCGATGCCGTCATGAGCGCTCACCTGAGCGTGCCGGCCTGGGATGCCCAGCGCCCGGCTACGCTGTCGCCCACCGTACTGGCAGGCGTGCTGCGCCAAACGTGGGGGTTTGAGGGGCTGATTGCCACCGATGCGCTGGTTATGGGCGCACTCTCAGGGGTTGCCGTCCGCGAGGAGATTCCGGTGCTGGCTGTGGAGGCTGGAGCCGACGTGCTGCTCATGCCCGATGACCCCGAGGCGGCGATCGCGGCCATCGCGCGCGCCGTAACAACCGGGCGCATCCCGCGATCGCGCATCCACGCCTCGCTGGCGCGCCTATGGCAGGCCAAGCAGCGCGCCCTGGCGATGCCGCAGCCCGACTGGACCGCAACCCTGGCGCAGCCGGCTGCCCGCGCCACAGCCGATGCGATCGCGCGCGAGACCCTGGCAGTGGAGGGGCCGGTGCCGCTTGCGGATGGCGCCACCCACGCCGGGCAAAACCTGCTCTGGGTCGATGACCCGCTCGATTGCGACTTTCTGCACCGCAATGCCCCGGCTGTTGCCGTGCCGCGGCAGTGGGGCTACCGCCATCGCTTGCTCGATCGCGAGGCCTCGCTGGCGGCATTGGCCAGCGAGGCCGAGCCCATCCTGCTACAGGTCTTTTTGCGCGGCAATCCCTTTCGCGGCACGGCAGGGTTGAGCGCCACCCAACAGCGCGAGCTGCAGCAGCTGCTGGCCCGGGCGCCGGTGCAGGCCGTGGCGGTCTATGGCAGCCCCTACGTTTGGCAGTGGCTGCGCCAGTGGCGGCCGGCCCATGCGGCGGCGGTGTTTGCCTACGGGCAGATGCCGCCGGCACAAGCCATTGCCTGCCAGGCGCTATTCGGGCAGCCAGCTCGGCGCGAGGCAGACGCGTTTTTGTAAGCAGCTGCGGGCGCTAGCCGCCTGACTGGCGGTAGCGCGCCAGCTCGCCGCGCAGGGTCCCCAGCGTCTCGATCATCTGGCGGATCTCGTCCTGGGTGCTGGCAGGGGCAGCGGCGGACGGTGGTGGGGATGCCGTGGCGGCGCTCGGCTGCTCGGGCGAGTTGCTGCCCTGCTGGGCTTGCCCGTCGAGCCAGCGCTCGAGCTGCTGGCGCGCCTCGCGCTCGGTCACTTCCCCTTTTTGGGAAAACTCCTGGGCTTTCTCGCTGAGCTGTTGGCTGAGCGCGGCGACGAGCTGCTCCCGCTGCTGGGGATCTTGCAGGGTTTCTCCCAACGAGGTGGTCACGCCCAGCGCAATGCGGGCTCCTTGCTGCAGGTACTGAAAAACGCTGTCGGCATTCATGGGCGAATCGGGCAATGGGGGTGCGGTTGCGATCGTAAAATGGGCGCGCTCACTCCCACTCGATCGTGCCGGGCGGCTTGGAGGTGATGTCGTAGGCAACGCGGTTGACGCCGCTGACCTCGTTGACGATACGGTTGGCGATTGCCTCCAGCAGCGCGTAGGGGACGCGGGCCCAATCGGCGGTCATGCCATCTTCGCTGGCGATCAGCCGCAGCACCACCGGATGGGCGTAGGTGCGGCGATCGCCCATGACGCCCACCGTGCGGACCGGCAGCAGCACGGCAAAAGCCTGCCAAATGTCGCTGTAGAGGCCATGGTGCTTGACCTCCTCCCGCACGATGCGATCCGCGGCGCGCAGGATAGCCAGGCGCTCGGCAGTCACTTCGCCCAGGATGCGGATGGCCAATCCCGGCCCCGGAAACGGATGGCGGCTGACAATGTCCTCGGGCAAGCCCAGGGTGCGGGCAACTTGGCGCACTTCGTCTTTGAACAGCTTGCGCAGCGGCTCGACCAAATCGAAGCCCAAGTTCTCGGGGAGGCCGCCGACGTTGTGGTGGCTTTTGATCTTGACGGTCGCGCGCTCGCCCGTTTGGGCCTGGGAGGCGCTCTGGGCCGATTCGATGGCATCCGGATAGAGCGTGCCTTGCGCCAGGTAGTCGAACGGGCCCAGCTTCCGGGACTGCTCGGCAAACACGTTGATAAACTCGCGGCCGACGAGGTGCCGCTTGCGTTCGGGATCGGTGACCCCGGCGAGCTGCGCCAGAAAGCGATCACGGGCGTCCACGTAGGTGACCGGGATGCGCAGCTGCTGCCGAAAGACCTGCATCAGCCGCTCGGGCTCGCCCTCGCGCATGAAGCCCTGATCGATGAACAGGCAGGTGAGCCGATCGCCGATGGCTTGGCGCAGCAAAAAGGCCAAAGTGGAGGAGTCTACCCCGCCCGATAGCGCCAGCAGCACGCGCTTGCCGCCCATTTTGGCGCGGATCTCGCGCACGGCTTCATCGATAAAGGTCTCGGGCGTCCAGTTGGGTTCGCACTGGCAAATGTCGCAGACGAAGTTGCGAATCAGGGCGCGGCCGCCGACTGAGTGCGCCACCTCGGGGTGAAACTGGACGCCGTAGCGCTGCCGTTGGGGCGCGGCGATCGCGGCGCAGGGGGTATTGACTGTGTGCGCCCAGACCTCAAAGCCCGGCGGCAGCTGCCGGCAGGCATCGCCGTGGCTCATCCACATAGTGGTGCCATCGGCAACGCCGGCCAGCCAGCCGGCCGAGCGATCCAGATAGAGATTAGCCTTGCCGTATTCGGCGTTCTGAGCGCGCTCGACCTCGCCGCCGAGCTGCTGCACCATGACCTGCATGCCGTAGCAGACCCCAACGATAGGAACCGCCAGATCCCAAATGGCGGGATCGGTTTGGGGAGCGCCCTCGTCATAGACCGAGCTGGGGCCGCCCGAGAGGATGATGCCTTTGGGCTGCAAGCGCCGCAGCTGCTCGGCGCTGGTGCTGTAGGGCAGGACCTCAGAGTAGACGTTGGCCTCGCGGACGCGGCGGGCGATGAGCTGCGCGTACTGGGAACCAAAGTCCAGGATGGCGATGGTATCCCGGCGCGCCGCCTCCGGAACTTGGGGAGCGGAGGCTAGGTTGGTTTGGGTCGAGGCAGTCACGGCGCTAGCGGCGAGGGCAAAACATTAAGAATAGCGAAAGATAGCGCTACGCTAGCACAGCTGGGGCCACAGATGGCGGGCGTTGGTACTGCTGGCAATAGCTTGGCGCCCGCGATCGAATAGCAGCGAGCCCACCTGGGGCTGGTGCTGAGCGTAGTTGCGGATGTAGGCCTGGGCGCGCCGGTCGATGGCGGCAGCTAGCGCACCGTAGAGCTCGGCTACCACCTGAGTCCCCAACTGACTGTCCCGCTGGCGCAGCTGCTGTAGGGCGGCCTCGGCCGTGGCACTATCGGCTAGGGCTTGCAGCACCGGCAGCGGCAGCCCGCAGCGGACGCCGTAGGCCGCCAGCGTCTCCAGGCGCCCGTCGGCCAGGTGATGGTGAGTGTGAAAGATGCCGCCCGCCAGCTTGATGAGCTTGCCGTGGTAGCCCACCAGCAGCAGTCCCGAGAGCCCCTGCGCGCCTGCCGCCACCAGCAGCGGCCCCAACCAGTTGGCCGTTTTGACCAGCTGCTCGGGGTTGAGGCCCCACTGCTGCGCCAGATCCAACCCGTTTTCCCCAATGCAGAAAGCCAGACAGTTAAAGCGCGCGGCTTTTGCTTCCACCTCGGCCCGGCAGGCCTGCAAGCGCTCGGGGGCGCTAGTAGGGTGGGCGATGCCACTGGTCCCCAGCAGCGATAGCCCCTCGACTACGCCGAAGGCCGCGTTGGAGGTGCGCTCGGCGAGCTGGCGCCCCTGGGGCAGCACGATCGCGACGCGCACGCCCTCGCCGGCTGCCAGCTCGCGCGCCAGGTTGCGCTCGATCAGCTGCCGAGCGTAACCGTAAATGGCGGCCTCACCCCCGGCTTGCGCGCGGCGGCCGATGCCCTCACCCCCCTCTAGGCGCACGGGCTGCGCTGCTGCCTCGGCTGGGGGTTGCCAGCCCACCAGGGCCCACACCGGGGTGCCGCGCGTCAGGTCCAGGTTGTCGCCCGGCTCGCTGCGTGCGATCGCCAGCGCCTCGCCGTTGGGTAAGGGGGCCGCTTGCTCGATGGCAATCTCGGCCGCGCGCTCGGGGCGGATCAGATCCAGCTCGACCGACTCGGGCGCCGCTCGGCCGCGCAGGCAGCGCAGCGCCGCCACGGCAGCGGCACAGGCAAACACGGGCAGCGTATAACCGGCACGGGCAGCGGAGGCGGTCATAGCCCCAACCAAGGTACGGGCGCGCGCACCGGTCGCCCGAGCGGGGTTACATCTTGCGGGAGTAGTACTCGATCACCAGCAGTTCGTTGACCTCAAGCGCGACCCACTCCCGCTCGATGGCGCCGTTGACCTTGCCGGTGAGGGTGTTTTTGTCGAACTCGAGGTGGCTGGGGAGGTTGGCCAAGCCCGGGAACTCCAGGTTCTGCTCGGCCAGGCGGCGGGAGCGATCGCGATCGCGCACGGCGATGACATCGCCGGGCTGGCAGCGGTAGCTGGGGATGTCGGTGGCGCGCCCGTTAACTAGGACGTGCCCGTGATTGACGAACTGGCGCGCTGCCGGAATGGTCGGGGCCAGGCCCAGCCGAAAGGTGGTATTGTCCAGCCGCATCTCCAGCAGCTCCAGCAGGCGCTGGCCGGTCGAGCCCGTCTCGCGGCGCGCCTGGAGGACGTAGTTCATCAGCTGCCGCTCGGTGACGCCGTAGTTGTAGCGCAGCTTCTGCTTTTCCTCGAGCCGGACGGCGTACTCCGAGCGCTTGCGGCGCTGTTGGCCGTGCTGGCCGGGCGGGTAGGAGCGGCGCGGCGTCTTGCGCGTCAGCCCGGGCAGATCGCCCAGGCGGCGCGTAACGCGCAGGCGCGGACCAGTGTATCGGGACATAGCGATCGCTCGTCTGGCAGTGGCACGCAAAAACGGCCCATTATTGTAGCGCACCGAGGGAGCCAGCCAAACCAGCGCTCGGGCGGAAGCCTTCAGCTCGGCCGAGCCGCTAGGTTAGAAGCGGAAGCAGGATGGAGACCCATGAGCCAAGATTTGCGCATCGTTTCGCTGCTGCCGGCTGCCACCGAAACGGTCGCCGCCCTGGGACTGAGTGAGGCCTTGGTGGGACGCTCGCACGAATGCGACTTTCCGCCGCAGGTGCAATCGCTGCCGGTTTGTACCCGCGCCCTCCTCGACGGGGACCAGGCCAGCAGCGCCATCGATGCCGACGTACGCAACCTGGTCGAGTCGGCCCTGAGCTTGTACCAGGTCGATGCGGCGGCGCTGCAGCGGCTTCAGCCCACGCACGTCGTGACGCAAGATCAGTGCGATGCCTGCGCTGTCAGCCTGGGCGAGGTGCAAGCGGCGCTGGCCGAGTTCACGGGCAACCAGCCCCAGATCGTGACGCTGCGGGCTACGACGCTGAGCGAGGTCTGGCGCGATATCGAGGCCCTGGCGGGCGAGTTGGGGGTCGATGCAAGCCCGACGCTAACGGATCTGCAGGCGCGCGTTGATGCCTGCACCCAAACGATTGAGACGCTCGAGCCCCCCGATCACCCGCGCGTTGCCTTGCTGGAGTGGACCGATCCGCTCATGGCAGCGGGCAACTGGATCCCGGAGCTAGCCCGGCTGGCCGGCGCTCGGCCCGCTCTGGGCACGCCCGGTGATCGCTCGCCCTACCTATCGTGGCAGGCGCTCTACCAAGCCGATCCGGAAGTGATCGTCGTCATGCCCTGCGGCTTCGATCTGAGCCGCACCCGCCAGGCAGCGCAAAGCTTGCTCCAGCAGCCTGGGTGGTTGCAGCTGCAAGCCGTCCGCAACAACGCTGTCTGCATTGCCGATGGCAACGCCTACTTCAACCGACCCGGCCCGCGCTTGGTCGACTCGCTGGAGATCCTGGCCGAAATGCTGCACCCGCAGTCGTTCGACTACGGCTACCAAGGAAGGGCTTGGGAGCGGCTGAGCATGCCGGTTGCCATTGGCTGATCCGCGCTCAAGCCTGCGCCCGGCGGGCGACGCGGCGCCACCAACAGTCGAGCGGATAGTACACGGCAGGGGCCCAGAGCGCGCTCAGCAGGGCTGAGACGAGTGCGATCACCTGGTAGCGAACCCAAAGCTCGCCCAGGCGGTCGGGGTGGGCAATGCCGTGCTGGAGCGCCATCACCGTCTCGGCAACACCGGTCATGGCAAACGTCACTAAGACGACGGCGATCGCGTCCGCGCGGAAGGCACGCGCTTGCCCCAGGCGGCCGCTCAAAAAACCGACAATCGCCAGGCTCAGGGCGTGTGCCGGTGAGGCCGCACTCAGCCCATCTTGGACCCAACCCAAGGCAAGGCCTGCAACGCCGCCTTGCCAAGCCGGGCGCTTGAGGCTCCAGGCAACGACCCAAATCAGCAACCAGTACGGGCCCAGTCCCAGCAGCTGGGCCCCCGGCCAACGGGCTAGCATGAGCAGGGCGCAGGCGAGCGCCGAGCCTGGCGTGACGGCCAAATCGAGCAAGCGATGGTTTCCCAGCATCGGCAGCACCGTTTCAGGAGGCCGCATCGTTGCTTGCGGGGTCGAAGGGCTTGACAAACCCCCATTCCAGGTTGCGAATGGGGGCTGTCAGCTCCACCTGGGCTGATGGTACGGCCTTGCCCTGCTCGGTAACTGAACGAACCTTTCCCAGCGGAATTCCCGGCGGGAACAGTCGGCTGGCTTGGGAGGTGACCACCACATCACCGGATTTGACGTCGGGGCGCTTGTCGAAAAAGCGCATGACGGCGCGATCGGTGCCCTGGCCCTGCAGGACACCCATATGGCGGCTGCGGCTGATGGTAGTTCCCACCTGACTTTCGGGATCGCTCACGAGCCGGACGCGACTCGTATGCGGCGTTACCGCAATGATGCGACCCACCAGCCCGCCATAGCCTTTAACCGTATCGCCCGCTTCGATGCCATCGCTTCGGCCCGCCCCTAGGGTCAGCTGCTGCCACCAGCGATCCGCACTGCGCCCGATGATGGGCGCAGCGATAGTGGCATTGCTCTGGTTCTGGGCAAAAGCTAGCAGCTTCTCAAGTTTCTGGTTCTGGCTCTCGAGCTCGGCAACGCGCGCTTGCAGTTCTTGAATGCGGGCGCTGGTAATGCGCTCTTGGGGCGTGGGGCGCAGCTGCAGCGGCCGCGTTACGGTTTGGTAGAGCTCAACCAGCAGGCCCGCCTGCGTTTGGCGCATCCCCCACGCGCCTACCAGGACCAGGCCAACCAAGAGGGCTTTAACCGCATGCTGGCGCCACCAGCGAACCACCGCAAACATAGCCGGTCGGTCTATCGGGCGCTCGAGCGCTCGCTGAACAGGCGTGCCAGATTTTGCTCGTCAAAGCGCCCCAGGACCTGGCTGGTTCCGCGAACGACGCAGCGCAACGGATCCTCGGCGACGTAGGTCTCAATGCCGGTTTCGTGCGCGATCAGCTCGTCCAAGCCGCTCAGCAGCGCTCCGCCACCGGTCAGGGCAATGCCGCGGTTGATGATGTCGGCCGAGAGCTCGGGCGGGGTCCGCTCTAGGGTCCGCTTGACAGCCTCGACGATCGCGGCCAGCGGCTCCGACATGCTCTCGCGAATCTCGGGGCCCTTGAGCGTGACATTGCGCGGCAGCCCCGAAAACAGATGCAGTCCCCGCACCTGCATCTGGGCTGCGTCGTTGGCCTCGCTGGGATAGGCCGAGCCCACCTGAATTTTGATGTCCTCGGCGGTGCGCTCGCCCACCACCAAGTTGTGAACCTTTTTCATGTACTGGGCGATCGCTTCGCTGAGCTCGTTGCCAGCCACCCGCACGGACTCGCTCAGGACCGTGCCCTGCAGGCTCAATACGGCCACCTCAGTGGTACCGCCGCCCACGTCCACCAGCATGCTTCCCACCGGTTCGTCCACCGGCAGGCCTGCCCCAATGGCGGCCGCAATGGGTTCATCCAGCAAAAAGACCTCGCGGGCGCCTGCTTGCGACGCCGCTTCCATCACGGCGCGCCGCTCCACGCCGGTCACGCCCGAGGGAATGCCGATGGCAATGCGCGGTCGAAACAGCGACCGACCGTTGAGCGCCTTGCGGATGAACTGCTGCAGCATGAGCTCGGCGCTCTCAAAGTCCGCGATCACGCCATCGCGCAGCGGCCGCAAGGCTACTATGTTCTCGGGCGTCCGGCCCAGCATGGCCTTGGCTTGCTGGCCGATGGCCAATACCTCCTGGGTGTTTTTATCGATGGCCACCACCGAGGGTTCATCCAGGATGTCCTCGCTGTTAGTGACGAACACCAAGGTGTTAGCTGTCCCCAAATCGATGCCCACGTCCCGCGACAAGCGGTTCAGGGACAGGCGACCGAACGAAATGCGCTCCAACCACCCCACGCGGTTCCCCCTATCCAACTTCACGATTGCTCCTTGCCATCTTACGCGATCGTCAATTGCCACTGTAGGGGCCGCTATAATCGAGCTGCCAGGGTTGCAAGGAGCGAGCGCATGAGCCTCAACACCGTCAATTTGGTCGGCCGGGCCGGGGCCGATCCCGACGTTAAGTACTTCGAGTCCGGCAGCGTCGTCTGCAATTTGCCGCTGGCTGTGGATCGGCGTAGCCGCAACAGCGACAAGCCCGACTGGTTCCACCTGGAGATGTGGAACCGCAATGCCGAGGTGGCTGCCAACTACGTGCAAAAGGGCAAGCTGCTGGGCATTGAGGGGGCCCTCAAAATCGATAGCTGGACCGATCGCCAGACGGGCGCCAGTCGCTCCAAGCCCGTCATCCGCGTCAACCGGATGGAGCTGCTGGGGGGCAAGCGCGAGGCCGATGCCAGCGCGGTCGAGGGCTACGACGCGGCCGAGTTTTGAGCTCAGTAGCCGATTTCGAGGGTCACGGCTGCCTCAACTGCTTGCTCGCCGCCGACAACAGGGGTGGCGGCATTGGCTGTCTCGGCCCGAGCAGCTGCGGCCGCCAGCGGGCGCGGTCGCGGTGCATCGGCATCTTGGATTTGAATGCGCCGCACCTCTTGCTGGCTCAAGCCCAGCTCGTCCAAAACCGCTTGGGCCTGTTGCCGCGCATTGCGGACGGCTTCGCGCAGCGCTTGCTGGCGCGCCTCGGCGATCGCATCTTGCGTTGCGGTCAGATTGACTTGCTCGATGCGGGTGGCGCCCGCTTGGACTGCGGCATCCAGAATGGCGCCCGTCTCATCCGCATCGGTCCGGAAGCTGACCGTGTTGCTGCCGCGGTAGCCCACTAGCTGGCGCTGGCTGTCAGTTTCTTGGTAGCGCGGCCGCAGGCTGACCCCTTGGGTTTGCAACCGCTTGACCTCTCGCTGGCGCAGCACCTCCACGACTGCGGCAGTGCGCTCGGCCACGCGCTGCTGCACTTGCTGGGCGGTTTCGTCTTGCAGCTCCACCCCGAGCCTGACCTGGGCTTTCTGCGCGGGGATGCGCTCGGTTCCATGGCCGGTGACGCTGAGGGTGTTGGGTGCTGGTTGGGGTGAAGATGGCTGGGCGACGGCGGGCGAGGGCGCGGCCGTTGCAATGGTGGCGATCACGGCGGCGGGTGCCAGCCAGCGGAGGGCTTGGGGCATGTTTTGCGCTCGGCAAGCCAGCGCCTTTATCCTATCGCAGGACGTTGTGCCGGTCCTGGGTGCGCATTGCGGGGGAAGCATTGGTTTGGGTCCTAACGAATGACGATGGCATCGACGCGCCCGGCATCCGCGCGCTGCAGCAAGCAGTGGGCAACCAGGGCGCGCTCGTGGCGCCGCAAGCGCGCCTATCGGGCTGCGGGCACCAAGTCACTACCCAGGCCCCCATTGCACTCCAGCCGCGCTCGGCGAGCGAGTACAGCGTGGCGGGCACGCCCGCCGATTGCGTGCGCCTGGCCATTAAGGCTTTGGACCTTGAGGTGGAATGGGTGCTCTCGGGCATCAATGCTGGGGGCAATTTGGGCGTGGACACCTACGCCTCCGGAACAGTGGCGGCCGTCCGGGAGGCAGCTACCCTAGGCGTCCCCGGCGTGGCCCTATCGCAATACGTGCGACCGCAAGCCGCCATTGACTGGATGGCAGCCCAGCAGCGAGCGGCGGCCGTTCTGGCCGAGCTGGGCCGGCGATCGCTGCCGCCGGGCGGCTTCTGGAACGTCAATTTGCCCCATCCGGCCCCCGGAAGCCCCGAGCCGCAGCTCGTTTTTTGCCCGCCCAGCACTCAGCCGCTGCCGGTCCAGTACCGCGCCTGGGGCAACCAGTACTACTACACCGGCGACTACAGCCAGCGCGATCACGCCCCCGGCACGGATGTGGACGTTTGCTTCTCGGGCGACATTGCCGTTACCCAGCTGCAGTTGTGAGCGCCCTCAGGGAGCCAGCGCGCTAGCGCCTGCCGACAAATCGTGCGATCGCAGCGAAACTTTCTCAATGGGTAGCAGCCGGCGTCCGGGCTAGGGTGAGGAGCATGGCAACCGAGCGCTGCTTGGGCGATGGCCGCGCCTACCACTGCCGCTCAATCCGATACCGCCATCCTTAACCACTGCGTCCGCTACTTGGCCCGCACCAATGCCGACGCGCGCCATAACTACAAGAATTGCTTCGCCAGCGACGATCCGCGCGCTCGCATTGCCGAAGCCTGGCGGTTTCCGCTCATCGACAGCTACCGCAATCCCGACGATCCAGACGCTAGCCGCGGCCGCAATACTGTCACCTTCGTCTACACGCCGCTAGCGGGCGAGCCGCCGCAGTCCGTGTCGGTGGTGGGTACCTTCGGGCGGCTC